>JAIKWL010000021.1 GCA_024684815.1 Saccharofermentans sp.
TTCGGCAGAAAGATTAGAATCACGCGTTCACAGATTTCAAGACGCGCGCTTACTACGCAGCAGGCTAACGTACACAGAGTTAAGGTTGTTGTTGACGGCACCCCCAAGTCAATGAACGTTTGCACACGTTGCCTTCGTTCCGGCAAGGTTGAGAGAGCGTAAGTTTCTAAGCTTTATTATGTATTTCAGAGGTTGTCTCATATGAGGCGACCTCTTTTTTATCTCCTGCGGAAATCAGCTGACCGGACAGTCATATAAAAAGGACACGGCTGATACCAATAGCCGTGTCCCCGATATCTCATTGCTTCGAAAAAGATTACTTCTTAACTTCGATAACGGATTTTCCGCCCATGTAAGGTCTTAATGCCTCAGGGATCCTGATGGAGCCGTCTTCATTGAGGTTGTTTTCCAGGAAGGCGATGAGCATTCTCGGAGGAGCAACGCAGGTGTTGTTAAGTGTGTGAGCAAGATATGTGCCCTCGGGACCTCTGATCCTTATCTTAAGACGTCTTGCCTGTGCATCACCTAAGTTAGAGCAGGAACCTACTTCAAAATACTTCTTCTGTCTGGGAGACCATGCCTCAACATCACAGGACTTGACCTTAAGATCAGCCAGGTCACCGGAGCAGCACTCAAGTGTCCTTACCGGGATATCGAGTGAACGGAAGTAATCAACTGTGTTCTGCCAGAGTCTGTTATACCATGTCATGGAATCTTCGGGCTTGCAGACTACGATCATCTCCTGCTTCTCGAACTGGTGAATCCTGTATACACCGCGCTCCTCGATGCCGTGAGCACCGACTTCCTTACGGAAGCAGGGAGAGTAGGATGTGAGGGTCTGAGGCATCTTGTCCTCGTCTGTGATCGTATCAATGAACTTGCCGATCATGGAGTGCTCGGATGTGCCGATGAGATAAAGGTCTTCACCTTCGATCTTGTACATCATGTTCTCCATCTCGGAAAAACTCATAACACCCGTAACAACTGAAGATCTGATCATGTAAGGCGGGATGTAGTATGTAAATCCTCTGTCGATCATGAAGTCACGAGCATAGGAAAGGCATGCGGAATGAAGTCTTGCGATATCGCCCTTAAGATAATAAAAGCCGTTGCCGGATGTTTCTCTTGCCTGATCGAGCTCGATGCCATCGAGTTTTTCCATGATATCGACATGATAGGGAACCTCAAAATCCGGAACGAAGGGTTCGCCGAACTTCTCGATCTCGACATTCTCTGAATCGTCTTTGCCGATCGGAACGGAAGGATCGATGATGTTAGGGATAACGAGCATGATCTTTCTGATCTCTTCCTCGAGTTCAGTCTCCTTGGCAGAGAGAGCCTCAAGTTCTTCAGCCATATCGGTGACCTGCTTCTTTATCTCTTCAGCTTCCTCTTTCTTGCCCTGTCCCATTAGAGCGCCGATCTGCTTGCTGACCTTGTTGCGGTTAGCTCTTAATGCTTCAGCACGCGTCTTGCTCTCGCGGAATTCCTTGTCAAGTTCGATTACCTGATCAACAAGGGGGAGCTTTTCGTCCTGGTACTTGTTTTTGATGTTCTGCTTTACGATGTCCGGATTAGTACGTAGAAATTTAATATCGAGCATAATGTCACCTCTTAAATATATAACTTACATATTTTATGCTTAGAAAGCTTCAGTTTCAATCTGTCTCGACAGACATATTTCCGTCGTAGGAGCCTGAAGGATATTTGCATTTAGGATCCCAAAGTATGAACTCGTATATGCCGAGATCACGGGCGGCTTTGATCTGTGAATTGATCTCCCTGTAGCCGTATTCGATATAATTGCCCTTGCCGATGTAGGAAGCAGTAAATGCCTGCAGATAAGGTCTCATTGCCGTAAAGTCCTGCTGTTTATATGTGTTCTGGCATTCGTGAAGAACGCTGTAGACCATAAGGTAAGGCTCTTTGTCGGGATACTTGAACACGTGTCCGCCGAGCATTGTACCCAAAGCATAGTGTGACGGATATAACATCGGGCAGCATGAATCGATCCCTGTCATACCCAAAGTAGCAAAATCCTGACCGATTATCTTTGCGTCGCTTTCAGATGTCAGTACGATTCCGAAAATATCGGCTGAAACAGGAACTCCGTATGTGTCCTGTATCCTGATCCTGGCTTCCTGAAGGAATCTGTTGACCGCTTCAGCTTTGGTCGGATATTGTCCTTCTTCACCGAAATAAGGTTTTACTTTATTCTTTGTGGCTCCGGCCGGAAATCTTACATAGTCGAACTGAATTTCATCTATGCCGCGTTCCGTGGCTTCGATACCGATCTCGATAAGATAATCCCAGTTCTGGGAATTATAAGGATTTAAGAAGGGGTTGTTTCCTTCGTTGCTGAATCCTACCACGTTTCCGTCGGCATCCTGAATGGCTCTGTCAGGGAAATGCTTTGCAGCCAGCTGATCGTTAAAGGAAACGATCCTTCCGATTACTCTTATGTTGTTGTTATGACATTTTTCGATGATCTTATCCAGATCGTATGCATCCCATACGTAGCCTATCTCTTTGGCTGTCTCTACATGAGACATGTAGGGAAGACCGTATTCGTTCTTAAGATCTATAACTACTGCATTGAGTTCACTGTTGTTGCAGAGTTCCACTGCTTTATCGATAGCAGAACAGGAACCTATATATAATGCTCTTACCTCAACATGCTCTGGAACGATCACTTCATCTTCGGGAAGTTCAGGCAGCGGGCGCCAGTAACTGTCGGCAAGAGCGGATGCTTCCATCAGCTCGGTATGGTAAACTACCGGTTCAGTGTAAGTAACGGTAGTGGATACCAGTGTGGCGAGTAAGGGAGCATTTCCTGTTTCTTCGGTATTACCTGTGTATTTGATTATCTTGTTGATCCCTAAAGAGATAAGGACAACAGCCAGCACAGCGGATATGGATAACAGGACCGTCAGTGTCTGTCTGAGTTTTGCGGTCTCATAATTATCGTTATTATAGTTGTTCTTTTTAATTATATTTTCTTCAGGCATAGGACAATTATACAGACCTGACCCCAAAAGGACAAATGAAGCTTCACGGTACGAGCAAAGAATAATAACCTATGATAGAATGCTTATATAAATATTTAATCTATGAAAGCAGATTTGATATGATCGTTCGCAATTGTTCAGGCGGAATCGTTTTTGCAGGGGACAAGGTTTTGATCGTCTGCAATGACAAACAGGAATGGGGATTTCCCAAGGGTGTTGTCAAGACTGACAGCAGTTTGAGCCTGTCAGATTTTGCAAGAGACAGGGTAAAGCTTGAGACCGGTGTTGAAGCCAAAGTGCTGGCACCGTGCGGCAAGACCAATTATGAGTTTTATTCCATTTCCAGAAGGAAACCGGTTCATAACAATATCGCCTGGTTTGTCATGATGGCACAGGAAGAAAAATGCGAGGCTTCTCCTGATACGGGCACGATAAGCTGCAAATTCACCGGAATCGCAAATGCATTGGATGAGATTACCTACAGTCAGGATAAATCTCTTCTCATGATGGCATACCAGAAATACAGGGAGAGCACCAAGGCTTGAACCCGAATATCACACTCAGCAAAGAAGGCGATTCCAGGATCGAAATAAAAAGATCGGTCTTTATAGGAAAAAGCATCCATATATCGTCTCCGGAGGAAGCTGCCGAGATCCTTGCTTCAGAACGGAAAAAATACCCGGATGCAAGACATATCTGTTATGCATGGGTCACCGGCGGCGATAATTCCAGACAGAAATCCAGTGATGACGGCGAACCTCAGGGAACGGCAGGACAGCCGTTGTTAGAACTTCTGACATCCAATGGTTTTACGGATTCATTGGTTTGCGTAACAAGATATTTCGGCGGCACTCTTTTGGGTACGGGGGGCCTTAGACGGGCTTATTCGGAAAGCGGAAGACTGGCGCTTATAAGCGGTGAACCGGTAAGGCTCATTCCCGCATTGAAATGGACACTGACTTGTTCTTATCCTCTTTTCGAGATGATATCAAGAAGGGCAGCACAGTCAGGGTGGACGGCTGATAATATCGAATACGGGCAGGATGTTAAGTTTGATGTTTCCGTACCTGTGGAATCCGAAGCGGAATTTATCAGGGTCTGTCAGGATCTTTCAGGCGGAACTGTGGTTCCGTCCGATCCGGAGAACCTTTTTATGAAAGGCGGAACGGTTGCAATATCCTGACTTGCGATTTGATCGAAAATCACCCAAAATATGTAAGATGATCGGGATGGAATGATTCCGGAAAGAGGTATCGGTTCATGGAAAATGAGAATATGGGGCAATCAGACGGGAAGAAGGAATCCCGTATAATTAACGGTAAAGAAAAAAAATACCGCCTGATCATCTATGTGTTATCCGTTGCTCTTATTGCTAGCGTACTGTTCTCGGGATTTCAGTCCTTATATATCTTTAAGCTCAACAGCGGTCTTGAAGGAATACTATCATATACCAGGATAGCTGAACGTTATTCCGGTTCTGATACAGATGATACTTCTGAACAGACCGGAGCGTATGAGCCCGGCGAACTCCCCGAACCGTGGTTTTCGCTTGAGGAAGCTGCAGTGATCGCAGGTTCTGACAAGAAGAGAATGTCGACTGTGGAGATCGTAAAAGCCGTAAGTCCGGCCACCGTTTCGATCAGTGTCATAAGTGTTGATGACGGCAAAGAGTCAAAACTGAGTTCGGGAACCGGCTTTATTATTACAGCTGACGGGTATATCGTTACCAACCGTCATGTGGTGGATATTGCTGATGAGGCGGTAAGCACTTATTACGTGACTGTTATGCTTCCGGATAAGGATAAACCGGTAAAAGTGAAGATCGTAGGTTCTGATATGCAGACTGATATTGCGGTTCTGAAAGCCGATACAGACAGTGAGCTTCCCTGCGTGACTTTGGGGGATTCCGACAAGATACAATCGGGAGAACTGGCACTTGCAATAGGAAATGCAATGGGTTCTCTGGATAATACCGTAACAGTCGGCGTTATATCAGCCACCGGCAGAGAATTAGTCCGCAACGGTTATTATGTGGAGACCATTCAGACGGATGCCGCCATCAACCCCGGAAACAGCGGAGGTCCTCTCATCAATTCATTCGGTGAAGTTATAGGGATCACAAATGCGAAGATGCTGTCTTCCACATCGGAGAATCTGGGTTTTGCCATTCCCATCAATTCGGTCAAGACAGTTATCGAAAGCATCATAAACTACGGGAAAGTAATAAACAGACCTTATCTCGGAGTCTCCGTAAAATATGTTGCCGATGATTCTTACTTTGGCGCGACAGGCGGAATATATGTCGGTGAGATAGTAAAGAACGGCCCTGCTGACAAGGCCGGGTTCAAACTCGGTGACAGGATAATAATGCTGGATGGTGTTGAAATAACAGATTCCGGTGATATTATTAAGGTGCGCGATTCACATGAGGTCGGAGATACAGTCGATTTTGTTATCGAGCGTGATGGTGAGAAGATAACATTGACACTCACTATCGGCGATTCTGCCGACTACTGATCGCAGAAATTATTAAGGATGTATTGATATGAGCAGCGGAAATACAAAAAAGATAGGAACCAAGATCCTGGCTTGGATATTGATAGGAGCTATGTTGCTGTCTTTTGTTTTCGCGATCGTTATCGTAATCGTGCAGCAGTTTGGAATGAACGCTGCAGGTTAAGGAACATCCTTTATCTGATTCAATCCGTCATCGTTAAACGACCAGGTGTATTCTTCGGCTTTTGATGTGATGAACTGCTGATAATTGTTCATCCTCAGGAAGCTGTTGACTCTGTCATACCATTCGGGATTAGGTGATTCGGAGATAAAGTAGAGCACATAGAATGTCCCGTTATCTTCTATCAGAGTCTTATCGCCGAGTTTGCGTTCTGCAGAGAATAACCATTCACCGATAGAATCCGAGCATTTTGCCCTGTAGACCTGGTTGTCGTGGATAACTGACAGATCACCTGCAAGGATATAGTCGTTATAAAGATTCTCGACTTCGTTACAGCTGTCGGCATCATCAATATAATCGAAGATCTCCTGTGCCAATGCCTGTGTTGCCGCGACATCGGGTACCATTTCCTCGTTGTACTGGTTAGCTGTGATTATATAGCAGTTGCGCAGATGTTCTGACATGCGCTCTCTTGATACAAATACAAGAATGATGGGGAAACCGTCCTCGTCAGGGAAAATGGTGGCATCACCTACATTTCTTGATTCGTCAAAGAGCCAGTTTCTGAATTCGCTGTGAGCGATATCCTCATAACGGCAGTTTGCTATAAGCCTGGAGTCAGGCTCGGAAAGAGAGTTTGCGGCTACGCCTGTGAAGTACTTTGCAGCACATGCTTCGAACTTGGAAGGGTCTCCGCCCATCGCATCGATGATCTTCTGAGCATTCAGGTTTGCCGTGTCGACAAAAGCCTGGTCTCTCTGTTCGTAAGTCATTCTGAAGAGCTTATAACTTACAAGATCATAAATGCTGCGTGACTGGTTATAGGCATTTTCAGCCTGCTGATCTGTTGCTGAAAGCTGAATGAGCTTTTCTCCGCCTGCATAATCCTCGGTAAAGTATTTACGGGCAAGAGTGTTGATGATGCACTGCTCATCGACCTGACTGCCGAAAACACCTTTGATGTATGTATCAAGAGGAACATTCAGTTCATCGGCTTTGCTCTTGAGCCAGTTTATATATGAGTTGGCTCTGTCGTAATGAGCCTTCTCGATCTCGTACCCCTGAGATGTTGCATCATCGTAGAGTATTTCCATCTTTTGCAGGTCCTGAGCCGTAACGTATCTGAAGTAATCTCTGTATGTCGCGAAATTGCTGTCATCCAGATAAGGCGATGAGAGCATCTTTTCAGTGTCGGCAGCGAAAAGATCCACGCCTTCGCTTAAGAGTTCATAGTGATACATAAAACTGAACTCGCCGCTTGAGATATCTTTTCCGTTGATGGTAAGAGGGCTGATGAATGATTCGTCCATTCCGGTATCAAGAGCCAGGGTTATGACCGCGATAACCGCAACAAAAAGGATTCCCGCTATAACAAAGAGTATCCCTGCATTCCGCCTTTGCTTGCCTTTGTCTACGGCCTCATCATTCTTATCAAGATTGAGTTCCGTGGGAATATCATGTGCAGTTGCCGCAGGCTCCTCAACTTTTGCTCCCTTGCTTTCAGGCAAAGAGGGGAGATCAGGCGTGACGGCGGTATCACCGGGCCTGCCTGTCAGAAGTTCCGGATCGATATCGGCCAGATCGTTTAAGGTAACCGACTTTTTAGGAGCCGGTGCAGGCGAGTCCATAAAATCATCCGTAGGATTGCTTTCGGAGGATTCCAGCGCCTCCGTGTTTATAAGCTGCTCGTTCACCGAAGGCTTACGGGCTTTTTTATTTTCGTCATTCTTTTTGTTATTCTTTCCCTTCATCAATAGAACCCCACAATAATTAAGATACAGGTTAAAGACACTTTACCATAAAAGAACAAACAACATGGTCAAAGTGTGCTATTATTAACACGTTTGTAATCTAATAAAAATTTTAGAGGTAATATGCGGGTAAATGATAGTCCGATACTGAAAGAAAAAAGAGGCACTTTAGGGGTAATAAAAGAGTATTGGCCGCAATTTCTTCTTGCATTTCTTTTTCCTACGCTTACCGTTCTCGCTGCTTTTGCCGTTACCGGATGTTATCCTTTCGGCGACAGAACGATGCTTACGGTAGACCTCTACCACCAGTACTGTCCTTTCCTTGTTGCTTTCAGAGATAAGGTCCTGTCCGGTGAATCGTTGTTCTACAGCTGGAATGACGGCTTGGGACAGGAGTATTATGCTGCTTATGCAAATTATGCGGCAAGTCCGTTAAATATCTTCGCTATATTTTTTACGGCCAAGACAATGCCGGTATTTATAGGGTTTATAACATGCATACGCGCAGGACTTGCTTCGATCTTTATGGTGTTCTTCCTTTCTGCCAACGATAACAGAAGGATAGACAACATTACGGTTGTATTCAGCGCTTCATATGCGTTATGCGGATGGTTCATATCTTTTTTCTGGAACATAATGTGGTGTGATGCCGTAGTTTTGCTGCCGCTCATAGCTTTGGGTCTTCGAAAACTGCTGATTGAAAGAAAGTGCGGCCTGTATATTATCAGTCTGGCTATTGCCATAGCGAGCAATTATTATGCAGGCTATTTCCTTTGCCTGTTCCTTGTGCTTTTTGCACCGTCATATTATGTATGTCTCTTTTCCCGCGAAAAACCCAAGGGCGATCCTATGAGGCTTTGCTTTAAAACTTTTATCGGCGCAGCATTGAGATTTGCAGTATCGAGTCTTCTTGCGGCGGGAACCACCGCCATGCTTACCCTGCCGACTTATTTTATATTAAGGAACTGCTCGGCTACGGGAGACAGTCTGAAGCCTGAATATGCTTTGACCAATAATCTCTTTAATTTCCTGGGAAGACTTATGGTCGCCGCTAACCCCAATATCAGGGACGGAATGGCAAATGTATACAGCGGCCTTATCATTGTTCTCCTTTTGCCGCTTTTCTTCCTTCTTCCGTCAAGGACAGGGATCAAGCTCAAGCACAAGATCGTATTCGGTATCCTTCTGGGAGTGATGTATCTGAGTTTTTCGAACCGCACGCTCAACTTTATCTGGCACGGAATGCATTTCCCGAATCAGATACCTTACAGGGAATCCTTCCTGATGAGTTTCCTTCTCGTATTTACGGGCTTTCTCACCATAAGGCGTATAAGAGGCCTCGGAGTCAAATATGTTACGGGAAGCATATTAAGTTCAGTTGCGTTCCTTATTCTCTACGAGAAGTTCGGAGCCGGAAATGAAGGTTACATTCAGATCGGAACGACACTTCTGTTCCTTATCATCCAGGGTGCCGCGCTTCATACCGTAAGCAATTTCAATTCAGGCAAGAGTGAGTTTTTCTGTGAGACGCTTATCACTGTCACGATGATGGTCGAGATGTTTGCTGCTTCTCTTATCACCATCGGTCTTGTCTGCTATCACGAAGGCTTTACGAGTTATGCTCCGTACGGGAAAAACAGGAATGAAGTCTGCACCTATGCCGCAGAGGTTGAAGGTACAGAAGGACATATGAATTTCGAACGTTCGGAACTGTTCCCGAATAATGTGTGCGATCTTCAGTCACTTTATAATGTTAAAGGTTTATCGATCTTCTCTTCGACGGCAAGAGAGAGTTTTGTCAAATATATGAGGAACTTCGGTTTCCACAATAACAACATCAACGGACTGCGCAATGCAGGACTTACCCGCGTGACCGCTACTCTCTTAGGTGTAAGGAACCTCATTGAGATCGACAAGACACAGGCGGTCCCGGCATTGTTTGAGAAGGAATATTCGGACGGCAAGATAACATCATGGGGTAATCCCGATGCCCTGAGCGTCGGATTTATGACGGATATGAATGTCACGGATTATGCTCCTGACTACAATAGTGAATTAGACGTATTTAAGAAGACAAACGACCTGTTCAAGAGCATGGGGGCAGGAAACGTTTATAAACCTGTTGAGATCATTCCGGGAGATTCCTCCGGACTCGTTAATACAGACCGGAAAACGAATACTCTGGTATACGGCACCTCCAGTAATGTGAACAGCGATACTTTTTCATTCAGTGTTACCGTGAAAGATGCCGACATCGGTTCAGATATATATGTCTATGCGAATGCACGCAAGGGAGCAAATGTCACCGTAAAAGCAGGTGAGATCAAGAGAACGTTTGAGATAAGAAGTTATCAGATCATAACGCTGGGAGTTTTTGACGGAACGCCTATTGAACTTACTGTCAATTACTATGAAGAACCGGAATCATCTCTTCATGTATACGGTTATCAGTTAGACAGGTCCGGATACGATAATATGCTGGAAACTCTTAATGACGAGCAGCTTGAAGTTACAACCTATGACACCACTTCATTGTCCGGCCATATCGATGTTAAAGAAGACGGGCTGCTGTTCCTGACGATCCCTTATGCCGAGGGCTGGACAGCAGAAGCTGATGGCGAGACGGTTGAGATCATTCCTGTTCAGGATGCTCTTATGGGCATCAAACTCTGCAAGGGCAGCCACGATATTACTATCAGATACACTCCGGCGGGATTTAAAGAAGGTCTTGTTATAAGCTGTGTTTCAGTATTCTTTATTGCTGTCATCATCGCTGTTTCTTCTATCGCAGGGAAGATAAGGAAGAAAAAAGAAACAGTTACTGCAGAAAAAGCCGCTGAAAAAGACAGCAGCATTCCTGAAGAACCCGTGGTTGATGAGATCCCGGTCAGCGATCTTATCGGGCAAGAGGATAAAGTTACAGAATCCGCACCTGTAAATGAATCAAATGAGGAACAGGATATCCCTTCTGAAGATGATGCTCCGGAGGTGACAGATGATCAGGAATAAAGGAAAGATAAACACAGTTGACGGAGTTTTATTCTGTTTCCTTGCATCTGTCATAATCGCGGTTTTTGCTTTGAATATAGGCCTTGTTACAGAGCCGGGAAAGATCCTGCCGACAGGTCTGTCCATGCGTTCGGGCGAGACAGATACGAAGATTATCCGCGGAATTGAAATAGCTCTTGATGACATAAACCGTATCAGATCCGGAAATGCAACAGATCTTTGGAGGCTGTTGACATTTGTCCATATGGATCTGTTCTTTTATCTTGCTCTTATCCTGCCGAAGGCCGTCTCGAAGACAATACTTCTTGCCGGTTATTATGTCAGATTCGGTCTTTGCTGCTCTTCGATGTTTTATTTCCTGTCAGGGCATCTGAAGCTCAGGAGACTGGGATCAGCTCTTTTGAGCGTGATGTACACTTTTTCCTCGCAGATCATCTTTTCGGCACAATTTGCTTCCGTAATGAACATGGCGATCATGCTGCCTTTGGTAATGTCGGCATTTGATTCATATATGCAGAAAAGGACATGGAAATCCTTCACTTTTGTATGTATAGCATCATTCGGCTTAAGTGTTACCGGAGGTTTCGGTGTTATTACCGGTATTCCCGCAGTTATCCTCATCAGTTTATTGATGTCGATAAGTCTTTATTCCACATTCAGGATGGCATTTACATCATGGCTTAAGCTTTTGGGCGGAATCGTTACCGGTCTTTTGTGTTCCATGCTGTTTGTTATCCCGGGATTCATCTCAATGAACTTTGACCTGAATGCATTGCAGAGTTTTGAAAATGCAAAAGTAAACTACACAGTGTTTGATCTTTTAAGGGGCAGCTTTATGCTCCGTTCAGGGAGCATGTATGTCAGCAACATCCCGTTGTTCTATATCGGAATCCTTACATTCGTATCGGTTATTCTCTTCGCATTAAACGAGACGGTCCCGGTAAGGATAAAGATCGCTTCCGCTGTCATTGCAGCTGTTTTCCATATATCCTGCGCTTCCTCTTTTATCAATGAGATGTTAAGTGTTTTCGGCACCGCGCCCCTGATCAACACATCAAGGCTGATCTGCCTTGAGATCGTTTTGTTTTTCACCGCGGGGTTAGGAGTTAAGAACCTGAAAACTCTTAAACGCGGTGAGTTTATTGCTGCCGGCCTTATACCGCTGGCATTTCTCGTTATATCCAACAATTCATCTCTCGGAACGACATTGGCAAGTCCGATAATTATCACGACATTTTTGGCAATGATAGTTGAACCGCTTATTGTGTATGCAATTGCAAAAGACAGACTTAATGCTAAAGCGAAAGCCTCTGTGCTTGTTTTTGTTTTTATCATGGTCGGGGTGAACACGGCATTTGTATTCTTTAATAATACGGTCCAGAACCAGGCGGCAAGTGAATACTTTACGGATGATAAGGAAGATGATGCTTCAGACATCCTTATCATGGATAATTCTTTTGATATTCCGGCAATAAATGACAGTGATTCCTATCTCCTGATCCCCGCTGATCTCAGCCGCTATGAGACCGGGGAACGTTTTATCGGCGGTATCAATTATCTGTCTGACAATGCTTCTGATGAAGTTCTTTTCGAAAAGGTATACCTGACCGTCTCGGATATAGGGGACTTTGAGCAGGACGGGCTCGACGAGTTCATGATCAGGGAGGGATCCAACAGCCTTAGCTTTGAACCTGTTCAGATTACCGGTGATGAAAGAATGTTTGTGTACTGCAGTTATTCAGACGGAGCTTCACTTAAGATCAGAACCGGCAGTTCGGAAGCGGAGAGAGTGTATACCGGTCCTTTCCTTACCGAGTTAAATGCTGAAGTAGAACCTGTTACACTTGAGTTTAATATCGAAGCTGATGTCACTGAAAGCTGTCATATATCTCTTTATAAACTGAATGAAAAAGCATTGAATGTGCTTGATTCCATGTCGGGAGAAATTGACGGTTCATCTTTCCTGATCGATTTGAAGAATCCTGCAGGTGTATACACGCTTGTTTTGCCGTATGCCTATGATTCTGATACAGGGATACATATTAACGGAGTTGATACCGGTTCTTTCAGTTTCTGCGGGAAGACTGCCGTAACCTTTATTTCCGACGGAAGTAATGTAATGGAGATCTCAATAAAGCGCAGATCCACAGGCATTGTCCCGGGTGCGGTCTTAAGTGCGGTCTCTGTGAGTTGTCTTATCGTAATTCCTGTTATCCATATGTATAATAAAAAGAAGAAAAATGTATCTGCTGAAGGAAACGTTGTAAATGCTTAGCAAGAAGATCACAGACGGCACCGAATTTGTTGTTTTCGACATGGAGTGGAATCAGCCGATGCCGGGCAAGGAATATCCTTTTGATGTCAGCAAGCTTACCGGCGAGATAATCGAGATCGGCGCCCTGAAGTATGTTTATGACAACGGCGAGATCATTTATAAAGATTCTTTCTCGACAAGCATAGTGCCGGTTCAGTATACCAAGCTCCACTATCATGTTAAGAAAGTAACCCATAAGAAAAATACAGACCTTCTTAAAGGTGTTCCTTTTAAAGAGGCATATGCCGGTTTCAGGGATTTTTGCGGCGATGCGATCCTTGTAGGATGGGGAAGTTCGGATCCCGGAATGCTTAAGATGAATCTGTCTTTCTTTGGTCTGGATCCGAAGCTTGATATGTTCTTTCTTGATCTTCAGCCTATATTTTCGCTTTTTGCAGGTCTTCGCGGGTCTCAAAGAAGCGTTGAGGCGGCAGTTGATTTTTATAAAATAGATAAGAATGAGATATTTCACAGCGCAACAGCTGATGCTCATTATACGGGAGCCGTGTTTGAAGAGATCTTTAAACACAACAAGCCGTCTGAGGTCATTTCCGCCATATCGAGTTCATCGATCGATCCGGATGTCCCGTCTGACTTCAGTTTCGTAGGTCCCGAATGTCTGGACAGTACAACCGCATTTGCTTCAGCATCGCGTTTTATAAAGAAGTGTCCGTTATGTGAGAAGGATCTTAATGCCAAGATCCCTCCATTCAGGATAAGAAAATCACAATATGCCTTATTGGAATGCCGGCAGCACGGAGAGCTTTTCTCCAGGACCAGAGTAAAGAAAAGCAAGAGCGGAAATTTTTATCCCGCTTCTGTTATGCGTTTTGCAACACAGAACGATTATTGGCTGGTTGCCTCCAAAAAAGAGGAGTTTGATAAGTATGGCGAGAAGGGTAAACCCGTTGAAAAAACTGAAGAAGAGAACAATGAGTCATAATCTGTGAACAAAATGTTAACAATCTATGTAAAAAAAGTTAGCAAAATTCGAATTTTCTGTTGAAATTTGAGCTGAGATGGCATAAAATATGCTTAACTTATAGGGTGAATTATGCGGGGCATTCCCGCTGCAACCGATAGAATCGTTACTTAAGACCATAAAGAAGGAAGGTGCTTCTTATGATTAAGAGAATAGGTAAAACAAAGCAGAGCAAGCAGGGCGCAATACTTGTTATTGTTGTTCTTATCTTGGCGCTGGCAATGATCTTCATTTCTTCTGCCATGATGCTTACCCAGGCTACAAGAGCTCGTTTGTATGATAATTCGATGTCCAGCCAGGCCAGACTTACGGTTACTGCTGCATCAGAGGTTTTCCTTGAGGCTCTTCAGACTCAGGAGATTACCGACGATCAGATCGACAAGCTGCTGGTTAACACACCCGCACGTCATACAAATAACAATGATAAGATCAAGATGCTTATCACCGGCGTTCCCGGAATGTCCAACAAGAGCGATAACTGTACTTACCTTGACCTTTATTATCCTGATACGGGTAATAAGGATATTGTCAATGCTGATTTCACGACTGTTATCGGAGATCAGGCAGAGAATATCAGAATCGTTCTTCATGTTAAGCACAGAGATCCCAGCTACGGCGGACGTTTTAAGAACCAGATCGATATCGGCGGAACCACTGCTGTTGCAGAGCTTCGTTTCACAAAGGGTGTCGGCATGGTCAATCCTGAACTTACAGATATTTCTGATAACACCATCCTTTTAAGAGGATCTGCTACTGAGCACGCATCAAGCGCTATCTTCTATTCAGATATGATCTTCGCTGAAGGTGCCGTATCTGAATTCGGCGGCGGCAACACCTACCACGGCAACATGATCTTCCTTGACAGCGCTTACATGAGTACATATTCCAGCGTTAAAGCTATGGATGGTGACTTCTATTTCATTGGTAAGAGTAATAATGATGCCGGCATGATCTTCAAGCAGGATGCAGGCTGGACTTCAATTGCAAACAAGAGCCGTTTTGTCTTCTCCGGAAGAACAGCTCAGGATAAATCCAAAGATAAGGCCAATGACCAGAACGGTAAGATAAAGGATGTTCTTACCAGTTCCGGCAGACAGGTTTATTTTGTAGGCAACTCCAACAGTGTCGTACTTGCCACAAACGGAAACCAGAACCAGTATTACAACGGAACACAGTATACATACAGTATTAACAATCTGTCTGCAACCAACTCTCTTCCGGCAGATCTTGCCAAGAATCTGAATACATATAAGAGTTATAACTATACGTCATCATCAGAGCCTTTCCCGTCTAACGTCGTTAAGGATGTATTTATGGATCTTAACCCTGACGGAAAGACTAGGACGATCGCTGCAGGCACAACTCTTACACAGGATGAGTATTCATCTGACGGCAAGACTCTTTATAAAAAGAATGAAAAGATAGATAGTGCCATTACGGTTATTGCTAACCCTATAACCAAGTATTATCCGGAATCAAAGAAAGTAAATGGCGCTGTTCCTGACAACAGGATCATCAACATGGGCAATCTCGGCGCATTGGATCCTGATGGCGACAGAATCATCAGCCTTACAGCAGGTTATTATCTTATCAAGGGCGGAACAACAACAAACAGCAACACTAACCTCAAGCCTTATGTCCTTTGTATTAATGGCGCTAAGGCTGCAGATTACCGCTTCTACTTTGAAGCCGGCAGCACTTTTAATCTGAACCTCTGTGTATTTGCACTGTATAATGTTCAGAGTGATCCTGCTCCTGTTGTCTTCGTCATGGAGCCCGGTGCGGAAATCAGCATGTCCGGTCCGAACTATCGTAATGATGATAAGTGTATCTGTGCTACCGGTTTCCTCTCAATGAACCGCAACAAGACATCAGCAAATGCTATCGGATCCTATGTCCAGACCAAATCTGTTGCAAGTGAAGCCAAGGTATGGAGTGATGCTTATAAGGATGAGGGTAATAATGCTATTTCTTACTCCGAGTACTATGACAGTAAGGCAAAGCCTTCGATCTACATCTTCGGTACCGGAAGCAACAAGTTTATCGTAGGTGACTGCTGCACATTCGAAGCTTATATCGGACTTTATGAAGGTTCCACATTCGGCGCAAGGAACGATATAGACAACAACAAGCCTGTATATATCTACGGTAGAGTTGAGGCTAACAAGTTCGATATGGGTAATACTACAGGCGGATTCTGTATGCCTTACTGCCCGGCACCCGGACAGGCAAACAAGGATCCTAACAACAGACCTGCTGAGACCAAGTTTGAGATCGTTCAGATCGTATACTACTATGATAGTGGATCATCATCAACACCCAGCGGTTCAAGCGGAACAACTTTCGTCAATACAGGTAGTTAAGCCAATGGCCTAATTGCCGGATACGGTAAAAGCTTAGTTTAAAAGTTTTAATTAAGGGCTGTCTCAACAAAAATGAGACAGCCCTAATAATTTAAAAGTGTAACTTTACAAAAGAGCAATTAACTCAGGCAGTTACACTTTAATTTTTGGACGTTATTTCATCATTCGAGGATCAAAAGGTTGGGAATACAGATCAGGTCTTCTGAGATCGATCCTGCCGGCAGAGTCTCGACTTTGATATCGCTGCTGAGGATAATTCCATATTGATCGAGGCTTTCTTTTGGTGCGATCACCATTTCCGCTTTTCCGGATAAACGCAGGAATTCTTCATAAAGAGGATTTGAATCTTCAAGCAGAAGTGTACCTGTATCGATCAGATAAACTACAATAGATGTATATGAAGAATTGCAAAGCGCGGAGAGAAATGCGGAGAGAAGCTCTCTTCCGTGATCTGAATCAGACGAATAGTAATCATGCTTTATTAAGACATATCTTGAGCCGATCTCATCATCGGTTTTCTCATGCATGACCTCAAGGATCGTATTATCGGAATACTGTTCAAGCTCAGTTCCGGAAAAATCAAGATTTCTTTGATTGCTGTTCATCGAAGTCCCTCCCGTCTGAAGACAAGAAACGCATTGAACGCTGAATAGAGTTCTTGCTTGTTCCCCACGGCTTGTCTGTATTTCTGTAATCGAATTTCAGAGTAAAATACTCAACATCGGAAATAAGGGAATCAAATGTGTCCGAATTTTTTTTATAGAGAGCCTCAACAAAATCCGAAGCCTCATTTTGTGAAAGTTTCGCTGCCTGTCTTAAAAGGAGAGATGTATGAGGAAGACAGTGAAATTCAGCCTTCATAAATCTTTCCTTAAAATCTTTGTCATGAGAGAACATCCAGCATATGACCTCAACATAATGTCTCATGGCATCATTGAGATTATCACAGATAGGACATGTGCCGACTCTTTTGTCGATCAGGTCGGCGACACTGTTGAGTTTCTGTTTGTAATCCGGATTTCTGCCTTTTAATAGACCCGCTTTTGCGGGGATCGCGGCTTTTAGCTTGGGATTGAGCTCAGCATTAAAATCGATCAGATGGGTATGCATAACAAGACCAAGCCCAAGTCTGTTTGTAACAGCTTTATTCAGCTTTCCCATATGCACGGGACAAAAGCCGGTCTTATTGGTTATTATGCGTGTATCCGGTTCCATCAGTGAGGGCCCGAGATAATACTCAAGATAATTATTCTCGGCCTTATCGTGAAGCCTGCATACAGGACAGCCGCACGTTTCAATGTAGGCATCGTTTACGGGGATCATATATATTTTTTCCATCAAGCTTCCTCCTGAGTTGCCGGCTTAGGTAAATGTATAAGACGGTTTGCTCTTACATTAACGCCGTTCATTGTGATAGAAGTGAATTCTTCGACTGCATTTCCGACTTTCTGTTGAGCGGTCTCTAATACTTTCTGCGCATCGTAACCGTAGTATAGAGCGAGATCAAGGCTGATCATTACACCGAATGTCTGTTTCTCAGTCTTAAAGGATGTTACCTCGGCAAATCCGGGGACATCTTTGAGAACTATCTTGATCAGGTCAAGTATTGCATCATCAGATATGGAATATGAACCAAGTGAGGAGAATGTCGGTCTTACGACAGTCCTGTCCGAATCCGGAGCCATGGGCGTAACTCCCCTCTCACGGTCAAATCTTTGCCTGAGCTTGCTGAAAGGATCGGAAAAATAACCGGAAAACTCATGCTTGATCTCCATGCTCGGCACAGGAATCGTATGCATACCTTCAGTAACTCTGGTGGTGCGTGCAAGTCTTCTTTCTTCCTCAGTGGAGACATCTTCTATCCTGATGAGCATTGAAGGCTGGTTAAGCCAGAGATTCTCGCATATCTTGCTCAGCATGGAATCGGATGTTCCGAGTATCATAAGAGCTCTCGGCATCGATTCGATAAGCGCCCTGCGCATAACAGCCGATCTGGTCGGATCAACAAAGATGGCCTGTCTGACGGATTCCATCTTGGTCGGAGCTTTCTTTGCTGATGTTCCTGCGACTATTCTGCTGCCGTTGATAAGAAGACCGTCATCGATGATGTAATAGATGTTATTATCCCGGGCCACCTTTATGGCACGGGTACTTTTGCCGGTGCCTGACGGACCGACAAAGGCAATAACAGCAATATTGGACAGGACCTCACGCGTTAACTGTTCATTTGAAAGAATTATCTCAGCATTGCGTTCGTAGTTTTGAGATGAATAATCGGAAAAAGTATTCTGCGACTGGGTTCCTGAACGGTCAAATCTCTTGAGTGTACCGCGGAATTCGGACAATAAAGTCTTCCGCGCTACCGGAACGCTCTCATTGGTGATCTGCTCCTGTTTTGATTCGTCAGGGTGGTCCAATTTATCTAGTCCCTCAGTATATTAACCGTTCCAGTTATGGAAAACTTCCTGGATGTCCTCATTTTCATCCATCATATCAAGCATTTTCTCAAGCTGAGCCACAGCATCCGGATCGGTGACCTCTGCCGTGGTCATTGCAACAGGTCCGAGTGTTGAATCTGCGATTACATAATTCTTGGCTTCAAGAGCTTCACGCACCTCATAATAATCACTTGTGGAAGTTGAGATGATATAGAATTCGTCGTCTGAATCAAAATCAGAAGCACCGCAGTCCAAAGCATCGCCCATGACCTGATCTTCGTCCTCGTAATCTTCCTTGGAGATCAGGATCGTGCCCTTTTCGTTGAAAAGGAAAGATACAGAACCGTCCACGCCGAGATTACCGCCGTTCTTATCAAAGATATGTCTGAGATCAGCAGCAGTCCTGTTACGGTTATTTGTCAGAGTCTTTACCATGATAGCGACTCCGGCAGGACCATAACCCTCATATGTGATCTCTTCGTAATCGTCACCTTCACCGGCTTCAGCAGCCTTTTTGATGGCGCGGTTGATATTATCGTTAGGCATGTTTGCAGCTTTTGCTTTTGCGACAACAACTTTAAGTCTTGAATTACTGTTAGGGTCAGGACCGCCTGCCTTGACCGCAACAGCGATCTCCTTGGCGAATTTTGTAAATACGGCGCCCTTGGCTGCGTCCGAAGCCTCTTTTTTTCTCCTTATGTTGCTCCATTTAGAATGACCTGACATGAAATTTCCTCCGAGTATACCTTTTATATAACTAAACTATTATAATACATTTAACATCAAAATTATTAATTTGCTCATGATATATCCTCGTGTAATATCACAGACACAAGATTGTCAAATATATTTTTTGTGCAGATTGTCTTTGAAACTTGTAATTTATCCCGCGCTGTTGTATAGTTCTAACATCTATGCTTGGGCAAAGTATGCCTATCTGTTTGTGTGCATTGCTGAGCATATATAATTTGTGACGATTATCGGGAGGGTTCGATGAAGAGATTAGGTGATATTCTGGTCGAAAGCGGCTTCCTAAATGCTACCGAACTTGCAGAAGTATTAAGCGTTCAGAAGGAAACCGGAAAACGCCTCGGAGAAGTTATCGTTGAGAGCGGTTTGATGTCTGAATTTGACATCTTAAGAGCAGTTTCAAGCCAGTATAACTATCCGATTATTGATCTGTCGGGAATGGAGCCGGATCCTAAAGCCACAGCTCTTCTTACTCAGAAATTCTGCGAAGAAAATGTGGTATTGCCGATAGGTTTTGATAATGACAACCTTGTTGTTGCTATCGATGACCCGATGAATATTACGATAGAAGACGAGTTGCAGTTCCAGACCGGATACCAGATATCCCTGATGCTTGCAACACATTCCTCCATCGTTGATGCTATAAAAGTTAATTACGGAAGAGAGAGTGCTGCCAAGGCTGCCGAAGAGCTCGGTTCAAACTTTGACAGCGAAAGTCTTGATGAGAATAACGAACTTTCCGAAGCAGTTAACAGTGCCCCGGTAGTTAAGCTTGTTAACTCGATGATCGATTACGCTATCCGTTCAGGCTCATCCGATATCCATATCGAGCCTTTGGAAGACCGTGTAAGAGTCCGTATCCGTATCGACGGTGTCATGCAGGAAGTAATGAGCAACCCTATTTCCGCAAAAGACGCCATCACAACAAGAATCAAGATCCTCGGCGGAATGAACATTGCCGAGAAGCGTATCCCTCAGGACGGCCGTATCACGACGACGATCAACGGCGAGGACGTGGACATGCGTGTATCCATTCTTCCCTGTGTTACCGGTGAGAAGACCGTTATCCGTATCCTTGCTAAAAACGACGCAAACTTAAACAGATCTTACTTAGGTATCAGTGACCGTAACAATGAGATGATCGACAGAATGATCAGGATCCCTCAGGGTATCGTTCTCATCTCAGGTCCTACAGGTTCAGGTAAGACCACCACACTTTATACACTCCTTTCAGAGAAAAATACCGATGACGTTAATATTATTACTGTCGAGGACCCTGTAGAAATCAGGATCCCCGGATTGAATCAGGTTCAGGTTAATGTAAAGGCGGGAATGACATTCGCGAGCGGTCTTAGATCCATCCTGCGTCAGGACCCTGATATTATCCTCGTCGGAGAGATCCGTGACGGTGAGACAGCAGAGATCGCAATGAGAGCCGCTATCACCGGACACCTTGTATTCAGCACAATCCATACGAATGATGCAGTTTCATCCATCAACCGTCTCATAGACATGGGCCTCGAGCCTTACATGGTTTCTTCTGCTTTGGTCGGCGTTGTATCCCAGCGTCTTGTCCGTCGTATCTGCACAAGCTGCAGAGAGTCGTATGAACCTGACGAGTCTGATATAGAGTACTTAAGACTTGATCCGGGTCAGAAGCTTTACCGTGGTAAGGGATGCCCTGATTGTAATGAGAAGGGATATAAGGGACGTATTGCGATCCATGAGATCGTTATCATTACCAGAAAGATGAAAGCCTTGCTTGAAAAGAGAGCAAGTGAAGATGATATGCGTGAGCTCGCGATCACTGAAGGTACGCAGATGCTTCAGGACTCTGCAAGAGACCTCGTACTTGAAGGTATCACAACGGTCAGCGAGCTCAATAGAGTTGCTTACACGATTGACTGATAAGGAGGTTTTTTAACGTGGAAGGTTTTAGTTTATCAATCGAGTCGATTTTGGCGGAATCGGTAAAGATGGGTGCATCAGATACTCATATTACCGTTGGTTTACCGCCGATGATTCGTGTTGACGGTATGTTAATGCCGTTAGGCAATCAGCCGCTTACAGCTGCAGATACCGAGTATCTTTGCAAGTCGATGATCGACAAGTCAAGACAGCAGTATCTGAATGAAAGGGGCGAGATTGACTTCTCTTACATCGTTGAAAACTTCAGCCGTTTCAGATGTAACGTATTTAAGCAGCGTGGTACATATGCGCTTGCTGCAAGAACTATTACAAATGAGATCCCTACATGCGAGCAGCTGGGACTTCCTAATGTATTTAAGGATCTGGTCATGAAACCCCGTGGACTTATCCTTGTTACAGGTCCTACGGGTTCAGGAAAGTCAACAACACTTGCCGCAATGATCGGACATGTAAACATGAGTAAGAAATGTCATATTCTTACCCTTGAGGAACCTATCGAGTATCTCCATATGCACGGAGAGGCTATGATCAACCAGAGAGAGATTCACGAAGATACGCTTTCATTTGCTAACGCTCTTAGAGCTGCTCTCCGTGAGGACCCGGATATCATCCTCGTAGGAGAAATGCGTGACCTTGATACTATCAGTACCGCTATAACAGCAGCCGAGACAGGACACCTTGTTCTTTCAACACTCCATACATCTTCAGCTGCTGATACAGTCAACCGTATCATCGACGTTTATCCTCCGCATCAGCAGGATCAGATCAGAGTTCAGCTGGCTTCCACTCTTGTTGCCGTTATCTGTCAGACACTTGTACAGAGAGTAGGCGGCGGAAGATGTGCAGCATTTGAGATCATGATCTCCAATGATGCTATTAAGAATAATATCCGTGAAGGTAAGACATATCAGATAGACAGTACTATCGCTACAAGCCTTCAGTCCGGAATGTGCCCTCTTGATTTCTATCTTGCAGAGCTCGTTAAACGTAATATGATCACCAGAGATACTGCTATCCAGAGATGCAGGATCCCTGAGGATCTTAAGCGTTTCATTAATAATGCAGGTCAAACGAACAGTCCGTTGTTCGGTGATTTGGAGTTTGCCTGATTTTCGGGCGCTTTGATTATAGAATCTGAGAAGGAGGGAAATATCAGATGGCTAATTTCAGATATCAGGTTATCGATTCAAACGGTAAAATGTCTGAAGGCATCATCGAAGCTGCTTCAATTGGAGAAGCGTCCAGAAAGCTAAAATCTGACGGCAAGTATATTGCTTCTCTGTCATTGGACAGAGGCCAGGGTATTGGCAACATGACGATCGGAAGTCCTAAGCTGAAAACTCAGGACCTTGTTCTTATCTCCAGACAGCTCGCTTCGCTTTTGTCTGCCGGTATCACCGTTGTAAGATCGCTCGATATGCTTTATCAGCAACTTGAATCGAAAAAGGCAAAGAAATGTATCGGTGAGATATACGAATCAGTTCAGAGCGGTCGTTCTCTTTCCGAGGCATTTAAGGAACAGAGAGGTGTTATTCCTAACATCATGATCAGTATGATCGCGGCCGGTGAGGAATCCGGACGTCTTGATGAGGTTATGGAAAGACTCGCCGAGCACTTTGCAAAGGATGCCAAGCTCAAGAACAAGATCTCATCAGCAATGGTTTATCCTAAGATCCTTGCAGCTCTTACAGGTGCGGTAAGTATCGGTTTGTTGACATTCCTTGTCCCTAAGATCGGTGTTACGATCAAGGATCTCGGAGGTGAATTGCCTAAGTTAACGCAATTCCTGTTGGATTTTTCCGATTCTATCGTTCACTTTTGGTATATCTACATAGCAGTTATCGGCTTTTTAGTATATGGTTTTAAACTTTGGAAGAGTTCCGAAAAGGGTGCCGAGACATGGTCAAAGCTTATGCTTAAGATGCCTGTCGTCGGCAGAGCAACAAGGATGAACGCTTCAGCAAGATTTACGAGAACGGTATCTACGCTTTTGAAGTCAGGTATCTCTGTACTTCAGGCTGTTGAGATTACCGAGAAGTCTCTTGATAACGTAATACTGCAGAAGAAACTCGCGCAGGCACGTATTGAGATCAGAAAGGGTACTTCTCTCTCCAGATCCATCAGAGATATTACAGAGTTCCCGCCGATGATCTACGCAATGGTTTCAATCGGTGAGGAATCCGGTACTTTGGATTCGATTTTGGAGAAGGCTGCGGATTATTTCGAAGATGAGGCCGATGCAGCTACAGCAAAGATGGTATCTGCGTTAGAGCCTGTCATGATCATCATCATGGCTATCATCGTCGGTACAGTTGTAGGCGGTATCGCAATGCCTATTTTCACAATGGCTCAGTGGATCATGTAATCCCCGTAAAGATTGAAAGGAGTAAATAAATGGATTTTTCAATAGGAAAAGGATCAAACGAACTGGTAATCGACTGTTCCAGCTCTGACCTTAAAATTGCTGTCGGGAATTACAATCCCAAGACAGGAAACGTCACAATTGATAAGATGGGCGTAGTACCTCTCGAAGGTGATGCCATTAACGATGGTGCGGTTGCGGATTCCTTCGGTATCGTAATGGCACTTAAGCATGCTATCGCAAGACTTGATATCAGAATGAAGAGCTGCATTCTTACAACAGAGGGTGCTTTTGTTCACAGCAGAGATCTTGAACTCCCTGTTGTTAAAGAAGATCAGCTCAAGGACATGGTTAAATACGAGATCTTAGGACAGGGTTCCAACAGAGATATGTCTATCGACTATCTTGTATACGGAACTACTAAGGATGCCGAGACTAATGCCGACAAACTTCAGGTAAGAGCTACGGCTATTCCTACTGATGTTATCAAGGACTATCGTGAATTCCTTAAGAACATGGATCTTAACCCCATTGCTCTTGATGTTAACCCTAACGCTGTAAGAAAGCTTTTCGAACAGGGTATCATTAACGGTAACGTTAACATTAAGCAGTCAACGATCCTCTTGATCGAACTTTCAAGCAAGACAACAACTGTTACAGTTCTTGACAAGGGCTTCCCGGTTCTTTCAAGAAGACTTCAGTTCGGTCATGGAAATATCAGACAGGTTGCAGATTCCGTAAGAAAACTTCAGAACGGCAACCAGCAGTCTTCACTTGCAAGAAGACTTAACATCACTACCTCCGAATCTGAGGCAAGTGTACCGATCGAAGATATCGATGTATGGAACGAGACAGTTGCAGAGACACCTGCTCTTCAGAGCGCTGTTAATGCTTACTTCAAGAGCCTTGTTGATGCAGTATCCCGTACGGCTCAGTTCTCCATTGCTAAGTATCATATCGATGCAATCAGCACATGTTTCCTTTATGGTTCAGGTGCAAGCTATAAGAAGATAGACAAAGAACTCGCGCGTCAGCTTGGAACTCAGGTTGAGATCCTTAAGGCTCTCAGCACCGTAAACGGTCCTAAGGGATTTGAGATCGGTCAGTTCATCAATTGTTGTGGCGCTTTGATTCGCCACGATTAAGGAGGGGTACACTTTATGGCTAAGGCTAGTGGAGTTAACAGAAGATTATTGGCAAAGAAGGATATGAACTTTTTTGCCGAGTTTACAGCCAATGCGGCTAAAGCTGCAAGAATGTTGGGTTATGGTGTTGCTGCCGGTATCCTGGTAGTATTCGTAGTCCTCGCATTTATCATTGCATTCTTTATCAGAAACCAGATTATTAAGGGCGAGATCAGGAAGATCAAGGATCTGCTTGCTACACCTGAGTATTCTACTCTGGAGCAGAAAAACGCTTTGCTCACTGAACAACTCAATGATATGACCAATTACTACTTTGCACTCACAGAGATGCGCAGAGATGTCAATCTTATTGATCCTGCTCCGACAGATCTCCCTGACGTAATTGCTAAGTGCATTCCAAGTGATTCATTCCTTTCATATTATGCGGTAACCAATTCCACATTAACAATGAAGGGATATGCATTCACATATTACAGTGCAGTTGATATGGTGAACATGCTGAACAATTCCAATGTGTTTACAGCTGATCCTGCTATATCTGTTGTTCGTATGCAGCCTGAAACAGACAGTGATTTTGCTGCCCTGGCATCAGGTTTAGCTCCGGATGTTACAAATAACTATTATGAATTCCAGGTATCCGGAACATTGGTAAGCAACGTTCACATTTCGATCTCACGCTACGTTGACGGTGCTGAAACAGCAACATCTTTGGGCGGTATCGATGTTAAGACTGTAAAGGCCGGAGAATCTTACACGATCGATGATGTCAACGAGTACTCATACGGCGGTGTTACATACTATCTCACAAGGATCTATGTTGACGGAATCCAGGTTGAGGAAGGAAGCTTCAATCAGATCAAAGAAGCAAATCAGTATGTTGATACAGGACGCGGTAACACTGATGTTAAGTTCTATTACTCAACAACAGTAGCTGCAAATGCACCTGCTGAAGGCTGATGTAAGGGAGGAACTAATAATGGGTAATCTAACAGCTAGAGAAAAAGGATTTATGTATGTAGTCACTCTGTTGATTATTGTGGTTCTTGGTTATTTCTTCGGAATCAGAACACTCAATAACAAGTACGATGAGTATGTTGCAGAGTTGAATTCATTAAATGAAAGAAAAGCTTATCTTGATCAGTTAAAAGAGAACAATATAAGCATGGAAAAAGAGATTGAGGCACTTCAGAAGAATTGCTCAGAGCTTGAGTTATCTTTCATTGATAAACTTGAGACAGAATGTATTGAGCAGTATGTCCTTAAGACATTTGAAGAAGCAAACTGCCCGTTCCTTATCAGCATTGGTTCTACAGATGTCGGCATGGCTTCTGTAAATTATCCTGACGGTACGATCTCACCTGACGGTCTTGCTTGTCTGCAGATCTCAGTATCGTATTCTTCTACAGACGGATTTAACGTTCCCCAGTACAACCGCAATCCGGACTTTACGGCAAAAGCAGAAGTTCCGTTTGCAACGTCTGTTGCTGAATTAAAAGACCAGCTCGGTAAGGAAGAATATTCCAAGAGATACGGCTATGACGAGTTTATTGCCGCTCTTAAGAAGATAAACAGCGATAATCCTGACTGCATTAAGGTAGACAGTTTCACAGTAACTGATCACAATGGTGTAATGACACTCAATGCTGCTATCAATTTCTACGCTACAAACCTTAAGAACAGAATATCTATTGACGACAGAAAAGATCCTTATACATTCTGGTGCGGTGATACCGGCGTTGATACTAAGGGTGGATTTATCGGATTCCCTTATATCTGCGATAATGAAGACAGCTTATGGTTTGGTGTTGTCAACTTCAATCTTGAAGATCAGGCTGCAAAGCCGTTCGCAGCATACTGGTCAGAGTTGCTGTTCAAGGAGACCTACGAGAATTCCGGAAGGGATATCAGAGTGGTTCTCGGCATTGAGAACGCAGAAACCGAAACTACTGAAGAGGTAGAAGAATAAGCCAAAAAACAAATTGTGACAAAAAATTGAAAAATTTTGAAAAAAGTGTTGCAATTGTTTCAAATAGTCTGTATAATCAGGCTACAAACTCAAAATCTTACAGGAGGAATCTAAACATGAAGAAGATTCAGAAGTCAAAGAAGGGCTTTACGCTCGTAGAAATGGTTCTCGTTATTGCTATCATCGTTATCCTTGCAGCAGTTCTCGTTCTTGGTATCGGTGCATACCTCAACAAGGCAAAGGCAGCTTCAAGCTCCGTTGGTAAGCACAACAGTGACGTTTCTGCAGTAAACAGCGAAGTTAACGCTTTCATGGGCTGGAAGTCCTAATAGTTAGCGTAGCGCTTAATTAAAACCTAATAAATGGCGGAGGACTTCGGTCCTCCGCTATTTAATTGATTTGTAAACAAATGATGACAAATTTTAACAAATTATTAATTTTGGGATTGAAATTTGTCAGGAACACAGTATAATACACATATAGAAGAATAAGATTTATTAGTGATCCTGGAGGGCGATATGCGCAGACTATATAAAAGCAATGGTTCTAAAAGAGCGTTTTCACTCACTGAGATGATAATTGTAATCGGAATCATCGTAATCATCGCGAGTGTTGTCGGCGTCGGAATAGCTGATATCATTAAGTCGGCAAAGAAGTCCAATTCAGCTGTTGCATCTTCTTCAGACGAACTTAAGAATCAGATTAACAGTAATGAAGCTAAGCTTGCAAGTTATTATTTCTGAGGAGTGATATTATGAAGAGATTTGTCAAATTTTCGGGCCGTAAAGGATTTACCCTTGTAGAGACTCTCCTGGCTACAGTTATCCTTGTTATTGTTTCAACAATGTTGGTAAACGGCTTCGTATCTACAATGGGATATTCTTATCAGACATCCGTTTATATCAAATCAGGCGGTAATAACTATGCAGCCTGCATGGATAAGGTTGCCGATTGGCAGACTCTTGAAAATACCGGAACAACCGGAAGAGAAGCTTTGGGCAAAGCTTATTATGCAGGTGGATCCGGTAAGACAGAACTTACATTTGATACCGGGAGCTGGCCGGCATCGTTAGAGCCTTTATATGTTCATGTAGAGAAGCATGATGATATGTCTCTTACTGTTCCTGATACTGTTAAGGGATATGAATTCTCACCTAAAAAGAATCAGCTCGCAGATAACAGAACATCATTCATTTATTATCCTGAATTCTGGGAAGATTCTACAGGCGGCAACTTAGGTAAGATCATCGTAATGTATGTTGAATCTGAAAATAAATATTACTGGGTCGTAGACAACGGTAATACCGATCTTAGCGGAGCTAAAAAGGTTTCCTCAAAAGCAATCGGTGCAGCTTCTTGATGTTTTGGCACGGGGGTGACGACTTAATATGTTTAAATTAAGAAAAGACAAAAAAGGTTTTACCTTAGTTGAAATGATCTTGGCGCTTGCCATTATCTGCCTGCTTGGAACGGTAATAGCCGGTGTATGTGCTCAAATATCCAGTTCTTTCAGTACTACTTACAGTATAGATGACTCTGCAGATTATGCTATGTTATATGCGAGAGGATTTGAGAATTCATTCCTGGCAAACACACAGGGCGGCGGTTCAGCCGGAAAAGTCTGGAAGTGGTATGTAAATGATCCTAAAGATGGAAAATCAAGCGTTCCCACTCTTAGAGTAATCACTCCTGACGGTGTTGACAGTGCTGTTTTCGAGCCTAAGTTCATCGGAAATACAACCACATCATATAAGTGGTCAGTCCGTATGTTCTATAAATATGATGAAACAAATCATGTAGTCAAATACCGTATGTTCCTGAAGGATAACTTCAGCAAGACACATTACATCTATATGTATGACGGCGATTTTTGGATTCCCAGATTCGAGGAGCGTGCCAAGTATGCGAATGTTGAGGGCAGCAGAGAAATATTGATTTCAGGCGATTCAATGACACAGGCTACTTTCAAGAATATCTATAAATACACAGACGATGAAGTCAATACGATAAAGAAGTATTTAGATAAAGAATACAGGAGCACAATAGAATATCACTGGGGTTAATTACAGTCACATTATATAAATAAGGCTCTGCAGATCACCTGCAGAGCTTTATTTATTTGAAAACAGATTCCCGATACCACTGAGGTTTATAACTCTTGTTTTATTTGATAGAATTACCTAAAAAACAAAGGAAGAAAAACAAATGAGAATAAAAGTAGGTCTGGATATTGGCGGCAGTACGACTAAGATCGTCGGAATGAATGAAGGCAAGATAATCGCAAGGGAAGTCGTAAAAGCTGCTGATCCGGTAACTTCAGCATTCGGAGCTGTGGGAAAGCTGATAAACGATAATTCATTATCCGTTAATGATATTGAACAGATAAATATCACCGGTGTAGGCTCAGGTTTTCCGCAGGCACCGATTCTCGGAATAAAAACAGTTGTTGTTGAAGAATTCAAAGCAACAGGTTTGGGAGGATTATATCTTTCCGGACTGGATCATGCGGTAGTTGTTAGCATGGGAACAGGAACAGCTTACCTTGAAGCCGGGAAAAATAATGTGAGACATATAATTGGCTCCGGTGTCGGAGGCGGAACTCTGGTTGGAATGGGTCTCGCGCTGACAGGCACGTCAGATGCTGTTAAATTGTCTGATATTGCATCGTCCGGAGATGTGCTGAAGTGCGATCTTACCATCGGCGATATTACAAAGAATGCAATTACCGGACTGCCGATGAACGTAACAGCCAGTAACTTCGGAAAAGCCGCTGATGATCTGTCCAGAGAGGACAAGATGGCAGGAGTCTTTAATCTTGTATACCAGGCTATTGGAACGGTCGCCGTGATGGCTTCAAGACAATGCGGACTGAAAGATATTGTATTTACGGGCCAGCTCACCGGACTGAAGCAATGCGAAGAGTATCTGCTCCCGTTTGAGAATCTCTATGGTGTTAATATAATCGTTCCTGATGATGCCGTGTTTGCCACAGCATTGGGAAGTTGTCTTGCAGAAGGACAGGATGAAAAGTGAGCGATAAAGCGGCTGTTAAGGAACGTGCCTGGGAACTGGATTTCCTCAGGGGAATAGCTTTACTGATGATGCTTTTCATGCATATGTCATGGGATGTCAGGTTTGAATTCGGAGCTCCTGTGTTCTCATACCTTCAAAAGGGCTGGTTCTGGTCATTTATCCATCCTGTTATCGTTGTGCTTTTTGTAGGAGTTTCCGGTATATGCTGCACTTTTTCGCGCAATAACACAAAAAGAGGATTAAAGATCCTCGCTGCTACACTGGTGCTCGATATGACAACATATCTTATTACAAGAATTGCCGGAATCAATTGTCTTATTATTTTTAATGTGCTTGCCGTCCTCACGTGCGGAATATTCCTCTATGCGCTTATTTCACTCATCGAAAAGAAGACTAAAGCAGATCCAAATGCGGTAAATGTTATTACAGGTCTTATAGGCTTATATATAGTAATCGTCGGCTGCGATATTCATTATATGGATTACTGCTCCGATTCACTTTTGTTTCTTCCGGTCGGTTTCGCAATAAAGGATATGCCCTCTATGGCAGATTATATGCCGCTGTTTCCCTGGCTGGGCGTTTTTCTGATCGGCTGTGTCATAGGCAGATTATGTTACAAAGAAAAGAAGACTGTATTTGCAGGACGGGGAAAGATCATGAGGGCAGTATCAAGACCTGTTGAATTCATCGGCAGGCACTCTCTTATCATTTATCTCGTTCATCAGCCGGTAATTTACGGATTATTGTATGTGGTCTTTCTGATCATAACATCGTTGAGATGAAGATAGTAAAAAAAGAAAAGAGAAGAATAGTTCTAAAGATCGTCTCTGCGCTGCTGATGATGGCTGTTTTTGTCGTTGTGGCAATAAGCAATAATTTCATACCGAGAGATTTCGCGGACTATTACTGTACGAATATATTTCCTTATATATCAGTTCCTTTCCAGAGATTCAGCATGATATTTCATTTTTCGCTGACTGAAAACCTGATAGTATGTCTTGCTCCGATGCTTGCAGCAGGATTGGTGATATGGCTGGTGATACTGATAAAAAAGCTCATGACTAAAGGAGCCGGTATATATCTTTACAGATCATACAGAAACCTGATGATAATTCTAATAGCAGGTGCTGTCCTGTTTCAGGCAATGCACGGATTCAATTACAGGAGAACCCGGGTTTCAAAAGAACTTGAACTCAACACCGAGGAAGAACTGACATATGAGGATTATCTTGAGGCACTTAAGTGGGCTTATTCGGGAATGATCGAAGCAAGAAGTCAGTTGGGCGAAGACTATAACGGAGTTGCCCATATGAGAGGCAGTTTTGAGAATTCGGCGGCATATGCATGTTCGCTCCTTAATGCTTTCAGCGATAAATATGATATTCCTCTGAGCAGGAATTATGTCCGGGCAAAACCTGTATCACTGAGTCATTATTGGAGTTATACGTATATTGTCGGAGTATATGATCCGTTTCTGGGTGAAGCAAATATAAACACTGATTATTTGAACATAACCGAATATCCGATAACCATCTGTCATGAGTTATGCCATACCAAAGGCTATGCAAGTGAGACTGACTGCAATCTTCTCGCTGCTCTTGCATGCTGTTCGTCAGCCAGAGCAGATTTCAGATACTGCGGTTTTTATGAGATATTCTGGAATCTTTACAGCACGACAGCCGGAATAGCAAAAGCTACAAACGAAGTCATGCCCCAGTATGAACTGACATCCGAGATGGAGCCTGTCTACAGGGATATGAGAGCTGCAAATCTTTATTGGCTAAATATCGACAGGGAAGTTGATGATATATATGAGATTTTCGGGATCGATATAACCGAAGCGAGCAGTACGGCAAACGATACTTTCTTAAAGTCAAACGGTGAGAGCGGCGTTGATTCGTATGTCGTACCGGAAAGTATTTATGTCAGGTTTTATCTGACACATGTGGCAGGTGTTGAAGATGCTTGAAGTTTTTCTTAAAGGACATGATAAATACTATGGAGTATCGGATGTATTAAGGATGTTCTGCGGTGTTCCCGAAGAAAGAAAAGAAGAGGGCAAAGTAGTAGCACCGGATGGTCCTGACATCAGACTTGTAAATGAGCTTTTCGAAGACGGACGGTCTGTTACCCGTACAGATGACAGGGAATATGAATTCAAAGGTGAATTATTAGAACCCGGACGTGAGATAAAAAGATCTCTTTATATGGCGCTATCTGATATCACATCGAAAAAGATGCCTTGGGGATGCCTTACAGGCATAAGACCTACACTTGTGGCATTGGAAGAAGAGAGCAGCAGGGCTTTAGAAGAGAGATATTTTGTAAGACCTGACAAAGCGGATCTTGCATTCAGGACTTCCCGTGAAGAGATAAGGCTCCTGTCCAAAGTCCCGGAAGACAGCCTCAGTATTTATGTCGGAATACCGTTCTGTCCTTCGAGATGTGAATACTGTTCATTTGTATCTTCCGATATATCCTGTCATATGGACAGACTGAAGAATTATGAAGCAGCATTGGAACGGGAGATAGAGCTGATAGCTTCATCGATAAACAGACCTTTGGCTGCTCTTTATGTCGGAGGCGGCACACCGACAGTACTTGATGAGAAAGAATTTGCATCTCTATTGGATTGCTTATATTCCAATCTCAAAATACTTCCTGATTCGGAAGTGACAGTTGAAGCCGGAAGGCCGGATACGATCACGGCCGGCAAGCTTGAAGTTATGAGAGCACACGGAATAACAAGGATATGTATCAATCCCCAGACAATGCGGACTGAAACTCTGATAAGTGTCGGACGGAAGCATACTTCGGAAGATACGGTCAATGTGTACAGACAAGCCTGTGATATGGGTTTTGATCTCATAAACATGGATCTTATAGCAGGACTGCCATATGAAACACCCGAGGAACACGTCAGGTCCACAGAAAAACTAATAGAGCTTGCACCGGCAAATATTACCGTTCATACGTTATACAAGAAAAGACGCGCGGCTATGAGCCGTGAAAAAGTTATGGACCACGGATCTACAGGGAGAGGATTGGATGATTGTGTTGCTGAAAGCTACAGACTGCTTGAAGAAGCGGGATATCATCCTTATTACATGTACCGGCAGAAAGATACCGGTCACGGACTTGAGAACACCGGATTTGCAAAGGGTGATACAGGCAGCATCTATAATGTTGCCATGATGAGTGACTGCCGCGATGTCTTATCGTTCGGAGCAGGCGGAATGAGCAAAAGATGTTTTGCGCAGGAAGGTGAACCTTATAAGCACAGGGTCGAGAGATGTCCTACGATAAAAGATGCTTTGACGTATATTGAAAGAGTAGAGGAAATGGCTGAAAAGAAGATAGCATTCTTTGAAGGATAAGGAGAATCTGTATGGCGTTGTGGAATTCCAGACCGCTCAATGGCGCAGGATCTGATCCGTTCGGAAGAAAGACGGATAACAAAGGGAAAGAAAGGCTGTCTGCCGAATCAGTAAAATGTCCCTCATGCGGTTCTAACATTTATTACCAGCCGGAACTCCAGGCAATGATGTGCCGCAATTGCGGAAATATATACTCACCTGACAATCTTGAGCCGAGAGGTTCTCTAGGCGTAAGCAAAGAACGTGATTATCTGGGAGACAGTGATATATCCGAAGATGATAAGAAACGTCACGAGATCGTATGTAACAGCTGCGGCGCGGAAGTCATAGCCGATGAAAATACCATTTCGACGTTGTGTCCGTTCTGCGGCTCACCGGCTCTCATTACAAGAAGAATGACACGTGAATTCAAGCCTGATTATATAGTTCCTTTTAAGATAGACAAGGCCGGTGCCGAAAGAAGATTAAATGAATGGTTATCGAGCAGGAAATATACTCCGGCAGGATTCAGATCTAAAAGAAGGATGAAGAATCTGACGGCAATCTATGTTCCTTTCTGGCTTTTGGATTGTGTGGTGCAATCTGATATGTCAGGTACCGGTAAGATCATAAACGGAACTGTAAAGAAAATATATGAAGTTAATTCAACGATAAAGTACTATGTAAAAGGTGTCCCTTTTGACACCTCATTGAAGATAGCCAACAAACTGATGCAGGCTATTGAGCCTTTTGATTACAGTGAGATGGTCAGGTTCGAGAGTGAATACCTTCAGGGATTCTATGCCGAAAAGTATGACCAGCGTCCTACCGAGATGACAGACAGGATCATGAGAAGACTGGATAAGTTTTCGAAAAATGAGACTGACCTGGTAGCCCGGAAATACGATGAATACGAAGTCAGACCCGAGAAGGATTTCACCATTATAAATGATGTCAGCATCAAATATTGCCTGCTTCCTGTCTGGCTCATGACCATAGAATATGAAGGCAGACAATATCAGCTTGCCGTAAACGGTCAGACCGGTGAAGCCGGCGGGTTTGTGCCGACGACGAGTGCTGCTGATAAGCTCAGCCGTATTGCAAGATTTACAAGCGGCAGATGGATAAAGATACCTGTGTTCCTGATGCTTTTGTTTGCCGTGTCCTTGTTCATGCTCACGTTATCACTTGAAATCGGCCCCGGAAAAACTATCCTCATCAAGGCCCTGACAGCAGGCGAGATCTCGATAATTGTTTTGCTCATAGCACTGCTTGTGACACACATAGTAACTAAATGTCTGTCAAAAAAGATACGTGATACTTCTGATGAACTCAACGATTACGATGAGGATCCCGGACTGGATTCATATTTCGATTCCACACGTCATTCCGACCTAAAGATAAGTGAGATTCCGCTCCGGTATGTCACCTTAATGACTGACAGCGAGGGCAGGGTTATCGGAGAACATTCCATAGAAATATAAAAGTTGCCTCTTTTGTGACGGTTCACATTGAGACAACTTTCTGATCTGATGGTCGAGGTGACAGGATTCGAACCTGCGACCCCATGCTCCCAAAGCACGTACGCTACCAACTGCGCTACACCTCGATACTTACGGCGGATATTATATATGTTTTGTGTTTCAACTGCAAATAAATATCCCGCACCGGATGATGCGGGATATCAGATCTATTCAGTATCCTTGAATTACTTAAGAATCTTGAACTTGCTGCCGATAAGAGGAATTGTGTAATACTGTGTCTTAGCTGCTGCAATGATACCCATGATTGCGAATACACAGCAAGCTACACCGACAACGCCCTCAATGATCCAGCCTACAACAGGGATCCAGCAAATAGCTGTAGCGATACCGCAAACGATGGAGAGGAGGATTCCGTTGTTAACATGACTTCTTACGAAAGGAGATGTCTTCTCAGGTGAGATCAAGAGACCTAAAAGCCAAAGAAGTCCGATATAAGCAAGGATTGAGAACAACTTTGCGTTAGAAGGAAGCTGCTCTGTGTAAGGACCGCCCTGAGGCTGAGTGTTTTGATTGTCTGCCATAGTAAATGCTCCTTTATAATTGAGATAAGGTTATAATAGCATAAAAAATCAGTATGAGGGCAAGTGAATTTGATAAAAGTTACAAGTTATAAGAGCAGCAGTGATTTTACGTATGGTCTCGGAGCAACCGTGGCAATGGAATATCTCCTGAAAAAAAGGGACGCGGTCAGCGCGGTTATACTGCATCCGGGATTCAGGTCGGAAGATACGATGAAAAAGATCAGAGACATCTGCGGCAGAGATATTCCGGTCTCGACTGAAGAAAAACCTTTCAATATCCTTTCAAAGAAGGATAACTGTTTTGTTATCTGCGTAATAGAGAAGAAGGAATGCCGGATCAGGGACGGCAACCATATGGTGCTCGTCAATCCTTCGAACTGCGGCAACCTGGGAACGATAGTAAGGAGCTGTCTTGGATTCGGAGTTGAGGATATCGCGATAGTGGGGAAGACGTCGGCAGATCCGTTTGATCCTAAGACCATAAGAGCTTCAATGGGTGCATGTGCGAGTGTAAGGATCGAGGTTTTCGATGTATTTAGGGATTATGCTGACAGATTTCCTTCCAACAATCTCTATCCGTTTATGCTGGACGGAAGTACAAAACTTCAGGAAACATCGATAAATAAGCCGTTTTCACTCATTATGGGCAACGAGGCAACCGGACTTGATCCGTCATTTAAAGATGTTGGCCGGCCCATCAGGATAGAGCATTCAGGCAATATTGACAGTCTCAATATAACAATTGCCGCAAGTATAGGGCTTTATGAAGCAACAAAGTCTTGCTAATAAAATACAATCGTGATACAATTCTTCGGTAATTTGAAGATATAACTCTAAAAAGGAGAAAAAGAGATGCCTAATATCAAATCAGCTATCAAGCGTGTAAGCGTTTCCGAGAAGAAGGCTGCTGCCAATAAGAGCAAGAAGAGTGCTATCCGCACAACTGTTAAGAAGGCAAAGGCTGATATCGCTTCCGGCGAGAATCTTGATGCTACCATCAAGTCTACACAGAAGGCATTGGACAAGGCTGCTGCTAAGGGCCACATGAGCAAGAATGCAGCTTCCAGAACAAAGTCCAGACTCGCTAAGGCTGCTAACGCTGCCAAGGCTTAATTGACCGAATTAAGAGAATTATCACAGCCGTCTGTCGGGTTCCCGGCGGACGGCTTTATTCTGCATTTTTTCTTCAGGCTGATTTTCAGAGCAGATAGTGCTTTATTTTACTATTACGGGTATAGATTCCCATTCGGCTGCAGTATCGCGGCCGTATAGTTTCCAGCCGAGGGCAGCAGCCCTCATATCGAGTTCGAAGATCTTTTTTAAGTCAGCATTTGACGACTGTAGTTCCAGACAGTCAGAAGGTCTGTTGATCACAGGCACCTTTGCGCATTTCCCGATGATCTTAAGACAATATTTCCCCTCACTGTTAAAACCCAGTACTCTGATATAGGGCGGCTTCTTGATATCAAGATAAGAACTGTCCTGACCTGTCATAAGACTTGCAAGGGCTCTTTGTATCCTGGAAAGCGTGTATCTCTTTGTGGATATCTTTTGCTCGAAAGATTTAAGGCAGAAGTCGTCATCAGGAATGGTATCAGGTCTTATGTCTTCAGCAAAATTTCTTATGTAGCCTGAAAGATCATCTGTCATATAAGCGGTATCTTCCAAAGAAGATGATGAAAGGACCTTAAGCATGCATTCACGTATATACTCCACATAATCAGGAAAACAGAATATACCGGAAGAAGCGGATGACAGCATCGTTCCGAGTGAATAGTCAGGCATGTGACCGTTGAGTTTTGCGGCGATCTGAGATTGTCTGAAACAAGGCGCTTCGGACAGTATTGCCTGCCTTAAAGCAGTGGCGCTTGCAAACTGTTCATCTAATTCCGCTTCATGATAACCGCTGCCTTCGCGGCTGATCATGGTGACATTGATCTTTCTTTTCTTATCGAGTTTTTGTAAAGCAATGAGGTAATCCAGTGCGAGGATCGAATTCGGACCGGAGAGTGCCCGGTCAAGATCTCCTGTGATATTCCTTGATGAGGCATAATCCTTTATGGCTTTAGCTCTGGCAAGAGGAAAGCTCATTCCGGTGGAGACATATCCGTTAAGCGTATTGTTGAATGATTCATCGTTCTCAAATGATAATTCAGCAAGAGCTTTAAGAAGATCAGCATCTTCTGTATCTATCCCGAATGCGATGTCGGTCAGCACACCTGTTGATATGAGTTCAGCTACAGCGCCTTCTGCAAACCTTGAAGAAGGTGCACAGGCAAAACTGAAAGGAAGCTCTATTACGACATCGGCTCCACATAACAGAGCCTGTCTTGTCCGGACTGAAGGAGGACAAATGGCGGGCAGTCCGCGCTGTGTAAAGAAGCCGGACATGACCGGCATAACGATTGCACGCGGGTCATTTACGATCTCGCGGGCTTTCCTGATAAGGTACCCGTGACCGTTATGGAATGGATTAAATTCCGCAATTATTCCTATAACCCGCAATTTATGTATATCCTTTGCTTTTGGTATAATCTGTGATTGTAAAGATTATATTTCATAAGGCGGAGTTTATGCAACGCAGGGAAATAGCGGGGATTGGCATAGGAAAGTTCCTGACAGGTGTGATAATTGCGGCACTGGTAACGGGAGCCGCCGTTTTCTATCTTTTCTATACCGGGAGATTCGGAGGCGGATCGAAGTTCAAGCTTACATCGCCTGCGCGTGTCGGTTATGAATACAGCCATCTGGCTGCAGATAACAATATCGTAAGTGACTATCTTTTTTCCAGATCGAAAAGACTCATAGTCGAAAAAGGCGGTGACGGGGTGCTTGCTGCCTCTTCCTACACGATCGCCGGACGTCTTGTGACTCAGGAGGCGACATCTTCAGATGTCTACGGATTATCTGATCAGGCATTGCTGCTCAAATGTTATGTAAGAGCCGGAGACAGAAAAAATGCTTCTGCCCTGGAGAAAGAGGTAATAAACCGTTTCAGGCTGCCGGATGGTTGTTATAAGGCTTTTGTCTATTCTGATGAAGCGCGTTCAAACGAGGAGCTTATCCTGACATCAGCTTCAATAGACTGGCTTGATGCACTGATGGATTATTACATTTCATATGGTAATAACGATGATTATCATGAGATCAAGCGTATGTCAGAGATCCTTTTCGATGAAAAGGGAAGGTTAAGACCCGAGGAGATATCCGTGGCCGGATATGCCGAATCACTTTATGTCGGTCTTGATGACGCAGGAAGCTTTGAGGAGGAAAGTTCTATTGAGCAGCTCTACGGAACGATAACCGGTGATGTTGACAGTGCTGATGCTGAAAGAAATGAGATCAGACAAAACGTTACAGGTGTTTTGCTTTCGAATATCAATCTGAGGCTGATAAGGGATCTTGAAAGTAACGGGCTTATAGCTCAGGGTGCATATGAAACTGCTGTCAATGCCATAAAGGGCGGACTTGCCGGATCGGGATATTTTTATTATGCCTATTCGACTGCCGGCGAGATGGATTGCGGGGACTATATCTATACAGGTCAGCACACAGGTTCGATCGATATATCCCAGCATATTAAGACAATGAAGAATCTGGCTGAGGCAGGCGAACTGGATAATGAGTCTTTTGCAGCTTTTAAGGAACAGATCATGAACAGCGGCAGGATATATTCGGAATATGTCATCCTTACCGGCAATTTTTCCGGAGGGGAAGCTCAGGGTGCTTATTCTGACGGACTGATGCTGGCATATTATATGGGTGACAGGGATCTTTACAGCATGCTTTCGGATACACTCGGCAGAAGAGTTGCCACCAAGTCCACAAGCCCTGCTCTTTATATGATCTTCAGGGAAGAAAATGACAGATATGTTTTCTATGCAAGAGAGAATTTTGCAGCCCGCCTGGCGACCTCATAAAGACTTTTTTTATTATTTGAAATAATATAGGTTTGCGAGTATACTTTTGACGACTAAAAATTCCAAAAGGAGATGAATATATATGGCATTTATTGATGACATCATGGCCAGAGCAAAAGCCGACAAGAAGACTATCGTTCTTCCAGAGTCAATGGACAAGAGAACTTTTGAGGCTGCCGAGAAGATCCTGAAGGCAGAGATGGCTAACCTTATCATTATCGGTACACCTGAAGAGATCGCTAAGAACTCCGAAGGTTTTGATATTACAGGCGCAACGATCGTTGACCCTTTCAACGATCCCAATAAGCAGAAATATATCGACAAGTTTGTTGAGCTCCGCGGTGTTGACACCATGGTAGCTGCAGCTAAGAAGAAGGCAGAGAAGAAGGGCCTTTCAGAGGAAGAGACAAATGCTCTTATCGCTGATGCCGAGAAGAAGGGCATCACACCTGAAAAGGCAGAAGAGAAGATGAATTCCGACTACATGTACTATGCATGCCTTATGTGCAAGTGCGGTGATGCTGACGGTGCTGTATCCGGTGCCTGCCACTCAACAGGCAATACTATCCTTCCCGCTCTCCAGCTTCTCAAGACAAAGCCCGGCATTTCCTCAGTTTCCGGTTTCTTCCTTTTGGACGTTCCTAACTGTGATCTTGGTGAGCACGGACTCTTTATCTTCGCTGACTGTGCTGTTAACACAGATGTGGATTCCGCTAAGCTTGCAGAGATCGCAAAGCTCTCCGCTGAGTCCTTCGAGAAGTTCATCGGCGCTCCCGCCAAGGTTGCAATGCTCTCATATTCATCCTACGGTTCTGCAAAGCACGCTGATGTTGATAAGGTATCCAACGCAGTTAAGATCGCTAAGGAGAAGTATCCTGAACTCGTTGTTGACGGTGAGCTCCAGCTCGACGCAGCTCTTGTTGAGGAAGTAGGTCAGCTCAAAGCACCCGGTTCACCGGTTGCAGGCCACGCCAATACATTGGTATTCCCTTCACTCGAAGCAGGCAACATCGGTTACAAGCTCGTTCAGAGACTTGCAAAGGCACCGGCTTACGGACCTGTCCTCCAGGGCCTCGCACTTCCTGTTAATGACCTCTCCAGAGGATGCAACGCTGACGACATCGTCGGTACTGTTGCCATCACTGCAGTTCAGGCACAGGGCTGATAAATCCAGATAAGTTTACAGACAGGAGATAAGTCTAATGAAGATTTTAGTAATCAACTGCGGAAGCTCTTCCGCTAAGTTCCAGCTTTTCGACATCGACACAGGCGATGTTCTTGCTAAGGGTAATGCCGAGAGAATCGGAATCGACGGTAAGCTTACATATAAGCCTGCCGGCAAGGATGAGTTCGTTTCCACAGAACCCATGCCTGACCACAAGGTTGCTGTACGTATGATCCTCGATGCATTGGTTGATCCTGAGCACGGCGTGATCTCTGACGTTTCCGAGATCGCAGCTGTAGGTCACAGAGTACTCCACGGCGGTAAGTACTACAGTGAGTCTGTTATCGTTGATGACGATGTTAAGAGAGTCATCAGAGAGTGCTTCCCGTTAGGACCTCTGCACAACCCTGCAAACCTCATCGGTATCGAGGCTTGCGAGGATGTTCTTCCTGAGGGCACCCCTCAAGTTGCAGTATTCGATACGGCTTTCCATCAGACAATGCCCCCGAAGGCATACACATATGCTCTTCCTTATGAACTTTCCGAGAAGTATGACATCCGCCGTTACGGTTTCCACGGAACATCCCACCGTTATGTAAGCCACAGAGTTGCTGATTTCCTCGGCAAGAAGTATGAAGATCTCAGAATCATTACATGCCACCTCGGCAACGGTTCTTCTTTCGCAGCTGTTAAGGACGGCAAGTGCCAGGATACATCTATGGGTCTTACACCTCTTGCAGGTATCTGCATGGGTACAAGAACGGGTGACATCGATCCCGCTATCGTTCCTTTCCTCATGAAGAATGAGAGATATACGGCTGACGAGATGGACAACCTCCTCAACAAGCAGTCAGGTGTTCAGGGCGTTTCAGGCGTATCTTCCGACTTCAGAGATCTCGAGAAGGCTGCCAACGAAGGCAATGACAGAGCAAGACTTGCACTCGACATGTTCGCATATCAGGGCAAGAAGATCATCGGATCTTATGCAGCTGCTATGGGCGGCGTTGACGTTATCGTATTTACTGCAGGCATCGGCGAGAATACAGACCACATGAGAAAGGCTATGTGTGAAGGTCTTGAGTTCATGGGCGTTGAGTTCGACGATGAGGTAAATGCCGGCTTAAGAGGCAAGGAAGCTATCATCTCCAAGCCTTCTTCAAAGGTAACAGTCTGCGTTATCCCTACAAACGAAGAGCTTGCTATCGCGCAGGAAACAGAGCGTCTCGTAAGATAATATTTCCTGACGGAATAAAATGGAATTTTAGGGTTGTCCCTGGGTTGATCACTCGGAGACAACCCTTATTAGTTGGTGTGCTGAAAACTCTTTTGTCAATGAGAAATTAAATTATCACGGACTTTTGATATAATCTCCCTTTGTTATGTGTTTTGCTTTATGACGGAAATTGGAGGTAATTAAATGAGAAGTATAAAAACAAAGGGGCTGAGTCTTTTGCTTTCGCTGATAACGGTCTTTGGTATCGTTTTCAGTTTTGTCGGGGCTGTCAGCGCGGACGATTTTTATTTTATCAAGCAACCGGTGGGCGGAAGCTGCGATTATGCGGATTCTTTTAAGATCACATGGACATTAAGTCAGGAACCGGACTGGGTTAATCTTGAGTACCGGAGAGGTGATGACCCTACCTGGTATGCGGGAGTGGATTTCCACGGATCTTCATACCAGATCAGATACAGCATGGGAGTATCCTCATACAGACTTGTGGCCTCCAAAAATTATAAACAGATATATTCAGATCCGTTTGTCGTAAAGTGGACGGGCAAGGATCCCTACAGTTTCTGGACATCCCCCGAAAGTACTACGCGCTACAAATCGCAGGATTATACAATAACCTGGACATTAGGTTCGACTCCAAGATATGTCAAGCTCCTAAAATACGATAAGAGCAGAGGTTTTTGGACAAGCGAGGCAGAGCTGACCGGATTAAAGAAATACGATATCAGATTTCACAATGATTATTCCGAGACATTCAAGTTATTTGCTGCTTTCAACTACGGGGATGTTTACAGCAAAACATTTACGGTAACCTGGCTCGAAGATACTTTCAATGTAAGCGTAATATCAGGTAAGACAGCAAGTGACACTGCAACGGCAGGAGATATGGTAACGGTAACTGCGAATGCCGCTCCGACCGGCAAGGAATTTGATAAGTGGGTCGTTACTAAAGGCAAGATAACGCTTGCGGATGCGAATGCTGCCAAGACCACATTTACGATGCCTTACGAAGACGTGAGCCTCAAAGCAACGTACAAAGACATCCTTTACGAAATGACCGTGGATTATGACCCTGCAATGGTAGAAGTGGACGGCATCTTCTCGATCAAGACATCTTGTTATGGTGACGAATACAGTTTTACCGTAACGCCTAAAGCCGGGTATAAGCTCGTTTCAGTTATGGCAAACGGAAAGAAACTTAACGCATCAGGATCTGAATATGTAGTTACACAGCCTGCAGGAAAACTTGTTGTATCTGTTAAGGCTGAACCGATCGTAAATAGCGGCTGGCTTCAGACAGACACAAAATGGATGTACTTTGAATCAGGCAAGCCGGTGACGGGCTGGAAGAAGATCAGCGGAGTATGGTTTTACTTTGATCTGAGAGGCATAATGGCAACCGGATGGAAACTTGTCGACTGTGAATGGTACTATTTTGAGAACTCAGGTCACTTGACAACAGGATGGCAGAAGATCGGCGGAAGCTGGTATTTCTTCGGTTCCGACGGTGCGATGAGGACCGGCTGGGTACAATCCGGAAATAACTGGTATTATATGCAGTCTTCGGGCATTATGGCCACCGGATGGCAGAAGACCGGCGGCAAGTACTACTTCCTTAAGCAGGACGGGGTAATGGCCGCAAATGAGTGGTGCGGAGGTTACTGGTTAAACAGTGACGGCTCATGGACATATCCTTACAAAGCAAGCTGGAAGCAGGATTCAAAGGGCTGGTGGTACGGCGATGACTCCGGATGGTACGCTAAAGACTGTAATGTGAAGATCGACGGTAAGGAATATGTGTTTGATAAAAACGGGTACTGGATCACGTAAATCCTGCTGTTGATTTTGAAAGTATTTATATTTTTCCGGAGCAAAAATAAATACCACGAAAACGGCTTTTCGTGGTATTTGTTTTGACGGAAAAATTATATTAATACCGATTTGATCTCAGTAATTGATGCCGAAAGCTTTCTTTATGTCTTTGTCCGCTCCGAAAACAGTTACTGTGTCGCCTTCTTCGAAAACAAGGTCGGCGGGGAATTCGAGGATGGGTTTATCTGATCTCTTTATTGAAAGCACATTGAGATGAAGCTTGTTCCTGATGCTGAGGTCTGCAAGGCTCTTGCCGATCCAGTTGTCAGGCACTTTGACTTCAAAGATCGAGTATTCGCCGGGATATTCAAGATAATCCAGAACCGTTGCCGAGCAATAACGGATGGCGGACCATTCTGCAAGCTGTCTTTCGGGAAATACGACCGAATCAGCGCCGTTTCTTAACAGGAACTTTTCCTGAACGGAACGTGAAGCTCTGGCTACAACATATTTAGCACCGTTCTCTTTAAGAAGTGAGGTTGCCTCTAATGAAGACTGGAACTTGTCTCCGATCGCTACGAAGCAGACATCAAAGTTCTCAACACCAAGAGATTTGATGAAGTGTTCATCTGTAGCATCTCCGATAAGAGAACTGGTGACCATTCCGAGTATTGGATTTATTCTTTCTTCGGAGGAGTCAACTGCCATGATCTCATCGCCCGCTTTATTCAGCTGATCGATAAGGTGATAGCCGAAACGTCCTATTCCGATAACGAGTACACTCTTCATATGATTATTCCTTTCTGCCGGATCAACCGACCGCTATATTATCTGCAGGATATTGTTTATTAACTGTTGATCTTCTCGATATTGCAGCAAAGACAAGTGTAAGCCCGCCTACTCGTCCCGTGTACATCGACAGTATCAGTATGATCTTGGAAAATATCGTAAGTGTCGGGGTTATGCCCATTGAAAGACCGACTGTACCAACCGCGGAAGCACTTTCAAAGAGAGCTTTGAGGAAAGCGATATCTTCTATCTTTGAAATGAACATAGCGCCGAAAACGGTTATCAGGATATCGAGCATGAATACGGCAACAGCACCTGAAATGGCTTCCTGTGTGATCCTCCGCTTGAATACTGCAGGCGCTTTTTCGCGCTTGAATACGGAGATCATGGTGAAGAATAGGATCGCGACGGTAGTGATCTTCATGCCGCCTGCGGTGGAACCGGGTGCGCCGCCTATCAGCATCAGGATCATTGTCATTACTATGCCTGTCCCTGAGAAAGTATTGTAGTCTGTTGTATTGAATCCGGCGGTCCTCGGAGTTACAGCCTGGAAGAGAGATGCAAGGAATCTCTGATCAAGAGGAAGGCCTTTGTACTCGCCAAACCAGAGATATACCATGGGGACGAGGACCAGAATTAATTCCATGACGATTATGATCTTACTCTGGGTACTGTACTTGTAAAACTTAAGACCGTGTCTTCTTATATCCATCCAGGTAAGGAATCCGAGTCCTCCCGTGAGGATGAGCAAAACAAGAGTAATGACGATAACAGGGTTATCCATGTAAGGCATCATGGAAGAGAAAGCCCCGTGTGAACCGTTCAGATCAAATCCCGCATTACAGAATGCGGAGATGGAGGTAAAGACTGAAAGCCAGATTCCTTTAAGAGGACCGTATTCCATTATGAAGACCGGAGACATCAGTAATGCTCCGCAAGCCTCGAAGATAACACAGCCGATACAGATGAATCTGGTGTATTTCATGATCTCGCCGAGATTAGGCGCGGCAACGGCTTCCTGAAGAGTCGTTCTTGCACGAAGACCGATCTTAACGCCGATCAGTTTTGTAAGGAGAGTAGTCATAGTGACTACGCCCATACCGCCTATCTGGATAAGAGAGAGAATGACGATCTGTCCGAACCAGGTCCAGTGCTGCCAGGTGTCATAAACGATAAGACCTGTAACGCAGCTTGCAGAAGTGGCTGTAAACAGTGCATCTGAGATCTTTGTCCATTCGCCTGATCTGGAAGATATGGGCAGCATGAGAAGAAATGCCCCGACAATGATCATTGCCGCGAAGCCCAAAAGAATAGTCTGAGCTCCGCTCAGCTTGAAATGTTTAAGCCCTTTTTCACTCATGTTGCTATTATAAAACTAAACTTATTATTTTTTAAAAGAAAATTGTCCTATTATTTGACGGCGGTCAAAAACCTTTATTGATATAATCTGCTTAATCGATTTTTATGGAGATACATATTTTGGCAGACGAGAGTTTTAACAGTTCAGACGATTTTTTCAGAGATCTGGAGAGCATTTACGGTCAGAGCAGTGAACCGGTTTCTGATCAGGATGCGGATCAGATGCTTGAAGGACTTAATAACGAACAGAGGGATGCGGTCACTCATCTTGACGGCCCTCTGCTCATACTGGCAGGCGCAGGTTCAGGCAAGACAAGAGTGATTACATACCGTATCGCTTATATGATGAAGAAGTATAATGTGGCTCCTTCATCTATTCTTGCGATCACTTTTACGAATAAAGCGGCAAATGAGATGCGCCAGAGGATAGAGGGGCTTGTCGGAGACCGTTCCAAGTATATCTGGTGCGGTACGTTCCACAGTATCTTCGCCAGACTGTTAAGACGGCATGCGGAGCTTTTGGGATACACGAAGAATTTCTCTATAATCGATACTGATGACCAGCTCAAGCTTATCAAGGATTCTATGAAGGAACTTGATATTGCAGACAGCCAGTTTAAGCCCAAATCAGTTCAGAATGAGATCTCAAATTCAAAGAACGCCTTTGTCGATGTTGAAGAATATACCGTTCTGGCAGGCAAGGAATATTACCGCAGTGTTGTTGCCAGGATCTACAAAAGATATCAGGAGAAGCTTCTCGCGAATAATGCAATGGACTTCGATGATATCCTTATCAATATGGTAAAGCTCCTTGAGCAGAACCCTGACATAGCAGAGCTTTACAGAGAGAAATTCAGATATGTAATGGTAGACGAGTATCAGGATACCAATATGCCCCAGTACCGTGCGGTAATGCAGCTGGCAAAGGGCAACGGCAACATCTGTGTAGTGGGTGATGATGACCAGTCGATATATTCATTCAGAGGTGCGGACGTCAGGCTCATCCTAAAGTTCGAGAAGGATTTCCCCGGTGCAAGAGTAATTAAGCTCGAAGAGAATTACCGTTCGACAAAGACTATTCTTGATGCGGCAAACTGCGTAATAGCAAACAATAAAAAACGCAAGAGCAAGAGGCTCAGAACTTCAGGTGAGAACGGCGATAAGATCATTGTTATGAATGCGGACACAAGTGCCGGAGAAGCCGAGTTTGTCGGAAGGACCATCAAGATGATGGCTGATAAAGGCAAGTTCAAATATTCTGACTGTGCCGTCCTTTACAGAATGAACGCGCTCTCACGTAACATAGAGACCACGCTGCATAATCTCGGTATTCCTTTCAGGGTATACGGCGGCATGCGTTTCTATGACAGAAAAGAGATCAAAGATATCCTGGCATATCTGAAGCTGATCAATGATCCTGCGGATAACATTTCATTTGAACGCATTATCAATGTCCCCAAAAGAGGGATCGGAGATACCACGATCGAGAAGATAAGACAGTATGCGATCAATGACGGTATCAGTATGTTCGAGTGTGCCATGCATGCGGTGGATTATCCGGAACTTGTAAGATCGGCAGGAAAGATAGGCTCTTTCACGGATCTTATAAACGGGATGAGAGACAAGCTCATTGAAAACGATCTGGATTTTGCTCATTTTGTCGATTACGTCGAGAACGAATCCGGGATCATTGAAGAGATCACCGAGCAGCGCGAGAAGAAAGGCGAGATAATCGACCGTGTGGAAAACCTGAAAGAGCTCTTGTCTGAAGCTGCTGAATTCGACAAAGCCCACCGTGCCGAGCCGGTTGATGTGGACAGCATTGAGATAGACGAAGGTGACGGCTTCCCCGTAGAAGTTGACGATGATTTCTTCTTCGATACCGCAACCGCCGATACAACAGAGGGCATCCTTTCTCTTTATCTTGAGAATGCGTCACTTTTCACGGAAGGTGACAACTATAACGACAATGACGATTACGTTAAGCTCATGTCGATCCACAGCGCCAAAGGTCTTGAATTCGGCGCGGTATTTATCATCGGCCTCGAAGAGGGTGTTTTCCCGAGCTACAGATCCATCCAGAGCGCGGAGGATACTGAAGAGGAAAGAAGGCTCATGTATGTTGCGATAACGAGAGCCAAGAAGAATCTTTTCATGGTCCTCTCAAGACAGAGACTTCTCTTCGGACAGACAAACTGCAACCGTCCGTCAAGATTCATAAAGGAGATCGAACCTGATCTTCTCTACCTTATGGGATCCAAGAGAGAACCTTCCAAAGAGGAACCTTCAGGAGAGAGCAGCAGGGAAAAGTCCAGAAAATCGATCGCTTCAGCTCTCAAATCGCAATTTGTCAAGGATAAGCCAAATGTATCCTCAGAAGGACATTTAGGTCCGGGTGATCTCTATGAAGGCTTGAGAGTGATCCATCCGAGACTTGGTGAAGGAGTCATACTGAAGGTGGAACCTGTGGGGGGAGATGCACTTATAACTGTTGATTTTGACGGCAACCGCAAGAACATGCTGGCAAATGCCGCAGGCCTTAAGAAAGCCTGAAGCACAAGGATTACCGAGAAAAGCCTGCCGGATATGTAGTATAATTACCTATCGTGTTTAGAAGGAGACTTCAAAAAGATGTCAGATAATCTCAGCTTCCTGGATCTTTATTCCGACAGTATAGCAAGCATCGGAAAGTCAGATAAGATATCCGAGGCGACAAGGGCAAAGATACGCATGCTTCAGCAGCAGAAGGATAAGATCCTTAGTGTCAATGCCACGAAATGTTCTGAGTCTAAAGGCAGGGTGATCCCGGAAAATGACGGTGATATCAGGAATTGCTATGAGCGTGATATGGGCAGGATCATATATTCCCAGGCCTTCAGGCGCCTCAAGCATAAGACACAGGTCTTCTTCAATCCCGCTAACGATCACATCTGTTCAAGGTTAGAGCATGTCATCTATGTCGACTATATTGCTTCGACTATCGGAAGCGCACTGAATCTGAATGTTGATCTCATAAAAGCTATCGCTTTGGGTCATGATGTCGGTCATACGCCTTTCGGTCACAGCGGAGAAAGAGTCCTTAACAAGAAACTTAAGCAGATCGATCCGAAGCTTTATTTCGAGCATGAATCGAACGGTCTGCGTGTTTTGAATATCCTCGAAAAGCATAATGAAGACAGCGGTCTTAATCTCACTTTTGAAGTCAGGGACGGCATCATATCCCACTGCGGTGAATACTATTCCGAAAGAAAACTGGTGCCCTGCAAAGATAAGACGGAGGAAGATCTGTCATATCTGATCCCGAAGAAGGACCGCAAGGGCCCGGCTACAATGGAAGGCTGTGTCGTCAGGTTTGCAGATAAGATCGCGTATGTCGGAAGAGATATCGAAGATGCCCTGAGAACAGGTGTCATAGCAAGTGAATTTGACGTCCCGGTGGTTGCTGACGGAATGGGAAGCTCCAATTCGGAGATAATCAATTTCCTCGTTCAGGACATCATCGAGAACAGTATCGACAAAGGATGCATCATGATGTCTGATCATGCAGGTGATGCCCTTGAGCACACCCTCAAGGAAAATGTCTCCAAGATCTATACCGCAGGAAAAGTTAAGACATACGAGAAGTACTGTGATGTTATGCTCGAGGGCCTTTTCGACGCTTTCTACGAAGCCGTTCAGAATATCGGAAAAGCCGAGAATTCCAAGTCCTCATCGATCAGAAAATTTGCGGAATTTGTTAAGAATCATCCGGAATACAAAGCAGGGATCGATACTCCGCTCCCGATATACGTATCCGATTACATTGCAGGCATGACAGATTCTTATGCTGTAAGCTGTTTTAACGAGATGTATAAGAGTTAACGGAGACATAGATATGGAAAACAGGGAAAAGTATGGTTTTTTCGCAATGCTGGACCGCATGCAGTACATCGGAAGATGGGCTCTGATGCGCAACAGCAGAACGGAGAATATAAAAGAACACAGTTTTGATGTTGCGGTCATCGCACATGCGCTGACCCTCCTTCATAACAGATTCGAAAAAGATGTCGAAGGAGCGATCCTGCCTGATCCTTATAAGGTACAGGCATATGCTCTTTATCACGACTGTACGGAGATCCTTACCGGAGATCTTCCGACTCCGATAAAGTACCGCAACAAAGAGATAACCAAAGCCTATAAAGAAGTTGAATCAGAGGCAGCGGCAAGTCTTGTCGAGCTTCTTCCGGAAGATGAGGAGATGAGAGGGGTATATCTGGAACTTCTGTCACCTGAGTTATCAACTGAGGAAGATAAACTTATTCATAAGCTTGTTAAGGCTGCTGACAAGATCGCAGCATATATCAAGTGCCTTAGAGAAGAGAGCACGGGGAATGCAGAGTTTGCAGCTGCAAAGGAATCAACGGGCAGGATAATAAAAGAGATGAATATGCCTGAGGTGGATTATTTTATGGAGCACTTTGTCCCTTCCTACGGATTTACACTCGATAAGATCACCGGAAGGGATCAGTAACAGATGTTTATAAGACGTCCCGAGTATTTTGCAGTTGCAGCTTTAGGCGGAGTTCTGGCCGTCGCGGCATCAGTCATCACAGCGCTCAGTCTTGACACCGGAATCGGAGAACCGGACAGAAGGTCAATGAAGAAAGCTGAAGATATAGTGGCTCGTACCGCGGAGCTGACTTCGTGTTCCGAAGAAGAGATAAAGATAGCAAGATCACGCGTCGAAGACGGTTTGGTATCCTGCGGCGATTATGTGATCTCCGTGATGACTTCTCCCGAGTATCTGCTCCAGGGTGTATCAGATGCCAGGTTCGCTTCGGATCTTTGTAACGTAGTATACGGTGAGATCAGACAGGATGAGGTTGAACATATAATAGAAGATCTTAAGGATCATTCGAGGATCGATGCTATAGATAAAGTTGTTTCTTCTGAAGATAAGGATCTGAGGGCTTCCGGAAAATCACCGGGCAGGGGATCCGTGATATCCAACGTAAGTCTTGAATCAACTATCGATTCGCCGGAACAGTATACAGTCGGAATCAGAGAAGCAACCGGCACTTATACTGCAACCGGTGATGAAGTCAGAACGGATTTCTTCGTTGACGGATCGCTTTATTACGGTTATCTGAAGTTTTCTGATAACAATTCAGGGGGAAACGGTTACCGCGAATTTGTCCTGTCATGGGACACCGCAGACTGTGCTCCCGGAAGACATGAAGTTTATGCGCTCTTAAGAAGTTCCGACGGAAGAGGAACAGTGATCTCAGGCGGTGAGATCACGATCCCCGACAGGATCACTATTACTCCGGGAAGTGTCGCTCAAAGCGATCTGCCCGGCGGACAGGCAACTGCGTGGTATATGATCGACTGCGGTGATGACAACTGCTATATTAATTTTGCCGGGCTTTCCGATGATATAAGAGTATCTTTATATGATCTGAAAGGCGATCTGATCGGAACCAACGAGAACCCGGGTATTCCCTATGCGATGCTCAGGGGAAGAAAGCAGGATACTCAGTCGGTTGCTGAAGAGACCGGTATCTCGGGCGTATCAAACTGCTATTACATATGCGTCAGCAGAACGGGTTCAGGTTCTGATATAGATAAAGATATATTCTATACGATGATACAGTCCCGGGAGTGTGCATACTTTGACGGCAGTTATATGGCTGTGACAGGTGATGACGGCAAGGATAAGGTCAAGCTTACCGATCTTGGAAAAAATACATATGAAGTGGACAGAAAGAAAGCCGGCATCATTCCCATTAACGGGGCTTTGTCAGGTCTTTATTTAGCGGATTCTGTCTCAGGAGATCCGGTAAACATCTATCCTGATTTTGATTTCCTTACAAGAGACTATGCTTATTATGCCGGTAAATCCAAGAGCATTGCGTTAAGATCTACTGCTCTTGAAGGTTTTTCCGCAGATATAACGATTACTGCTGATTCATACGGAAATGAGATAAACCTTGAGCAGGGACAGATCTTCGATCTGCCGCAGGGCGAGACTTTGATCACATGTACCGTAACAAGTTTTGACGGAACATCAGACTCATACAGGTTCTATTTCCTCAACGGTGAGGATTCAGGCGGTTTTTACGGCAATACTCTTTCAAAGTTCCCGGAGAGTTATTACAGCGGATTATGGCTTGTACATTCTCTTAAGCCGAATTACGTATTTACTCCGTACTATACAAATCTTTCCTTTGACACTGCTTTGGCAGCTGAAGACAGTAAGGGAAGAAGCCTTATCCAGAATTCGACTGATCCGTCTTATGTTAAGCCGAACAGCCAGGTGTATGATAAGCCCGACTGGATGGCAGCCAAGACAGAAGTCGTCAGCTATTATATGGATCCAAGGAATTTCTTTACGCCTCAAAAGATCTTCTCATTTGAACTGCTCGGTTTTGATCCGAAAGTCCATACCGTTGAAGGTGTAAAAGAGATAATCAGAGGATCGTTCATGGATAACAGCGATGAGTACGATTTTGCCCGGATCATTTATGAAGCAGGAGAAAATGCGGGCGTGTCCCCCTACTTCCTTGCAAGCAGGATAATCCAGGAGATGGGTTACTCCGGTGAGTCCGCTCTTTCGAGAGGCGACCTTACAGGATGGGAAGGTTATTACAACTACTACAACATCGGAGCTTATGCTACAACGGAACCGGGCGGAGCTGTGATCAACGGTGCAAAATATGCCCAGTGGGGAAGAGACTGGGAAGGTCAGGCGATAACAGAGACCGAAGCATCGTATCTTCTTCCATGGACTTCTGTTGAGAAGGCGATCAAGGGCGGTGCTGTCTGGATTGCTTCGGGATATATCGACAGAGGTCAGAACACATTATATTTCCAGAAATTCGATGTCCTGGATGACGGGACCGAGAAATACAATCATCAGTATGCCCAGAATATCCAGATGGCATATTCGGAGGGTATGAGATATTACCGGAGTTATGATTCAATAGGTATGACAGATGCCGGATTTGAATTTATAATTCCTGTATATAACAATATGCCTGAAAGTTACGGAAGTTTGCCTGAATGAGAAGACCATTATACAAAAGGATATCAGCTTTGACCGCAAGGGGCTTGACTGCCGTTTTTGCGTCTTTGCTGCTGATATCATTTTGTATGGCATATCTTCCGGGGATCAATGTAAAGGCTGATTCCCAGATCGTCATATCTGCAATAGCAAAACAGAGCAATCTTGGCCCCGGAGACCTTCTGACAGTCAGTGTTGTTGCAAACAGAATGCCTGACATCGTCGAATTCGGGCCTGTTGTCCTGAATTTTGATAAAGACCAGGCAATGTGTGAATCCTATGAACAGGGTAAAGACCTTACAAGTTTTGTTTTCACCGAGACACAGACTGACGGCAGTGTTACCGTCAGCGGTACTGATCAGATGGCTAACATCGGAACAGATGTCAGCGGTGAGGAAATAACAACTGCTTCATTCTCATCTGAGAGTGCTGTCGTTTTGTTTACAGTATATTTGAGACTGGTGCCTGAAAGTACAGGTGAGATCAACTGCTGGATCAGTGAGACCGGGAGTTTTAGATCTCTTGAAGAAGATGTCACGGTATCTGTCGGAAGCGGTGTGACGCTTCCTGTCGGAAGGATAGGCCCTTCGAGCGATGCCACCATCGCTTCATTAAAGATCAGGGGAGCATCGATCACACCGGAATTCAACCCGAACATTACCGAATACAGCTGTTATGTCGAGAGGGCTGTAACTGAAGTTCAGGTCAGTGTTACGAAGAGCAATCTGTGGGCCGCTGTGGTAATTGACGGCAACCAGCATCTTTCCATGGGTGATAATTCCGTCGAGGTGAAGATCACGGCACAGGACGGTGTCAACCAGATGATCTATACAATTCATGTTTTCAGGCGTGAAAGTAATATCCCTGACAATGCTTCGCTTGCCGATATTGACGGTAATACTTACACCTTCCTTGATATTCCGGATGAAGTCAGTGTTCCGGAGGGCTTTTCGCAGACCACCAAATATGTGAACGGATACAGTGTTCCTGCTTATACAAAAGAGGGTGTTACCAGTATCCTGCTGTATCTGTTTGACGGAAACCAGGCTCCTGACTTTTATTTCTATAACAGCAATACGAAAACAATAATCAGATATGATCCTGAGAATACGCTCGTTGAGTATTCAAGGATACTTAAGATGGCGGAAGTCCCGAATGACGTCGTGATCCCTGACGAGTTTAAACCCATGCTCTTTGATACGGGTACAATGATACTGTCGGGTTACGGCAACAGTGAGGGGGATTTTATTCTTTATCTTGCTGATGAGAACGGAAATAAGGATTTCTATTACTATAATCTGACCGACGGTTCCATCAGTGTTTACAGATTTGCGGACAAAAAGGCTGAACTTTTGTATTCATATCTGTTTGACGTTTTCCTTGTTATTGCTATTATTGAGGCGGTCATTATAACCATAGCCGTATATATTGTAAGAAGAATGGTTACTGACAGGACAAATCCGAGACCTAAAAGGGTATAAAGTAAATGGGAATTATTAAAAAGATAGTATTCGGAGATCAGAGTTTTACAGAGAGTCAGGAAAAGAAGCGCAAGCTGTTCATGTATCTCGTAAGCGGCGGTCTTACCACATTAACGAATTTTGTTTGTTACGCACTTTTCGATCTCCTTGTAAAAGCGGACATGATGGTCTCGGTCTTCGGAATCGAATTCTCACTGAAGATCGCC
>JAIKWL010000047.1 GCA_024684815.1 Saccharofermentans sp.
GAGTGATGGAGGTTTACCAAGCAGCATAAATCCATTAATGCTAAAACAAAGACCGGATTTGACTCCGGTCTGTTTGCCATGCCTAAAATGCACCAAAGAAAAACCTGCCGACAAACTCTTGATTTTTGTTAGCAGGTTTTCTTGTTTATATTCCGGCATAACCGATTGTTCAATGACCGCTCTTCAGGACTGAGATCCAAAACAGTTATTTATATATAAAAGCTATAATATCCGGCATGTACGAGTAAACAAACAGCAGTATAGCAAGCGAGAAGAATACCCACATTTCAACACTGTGTGTCAATTTGTGAAGGAGCACCTTTCTTCCGGGCTCACCTTCCATGGCAACAAGCTTGAAATTCTTTCTCTTGATGATCGCAAAGATAAAACCGGTGATCTGGAAACCTGCAAGAAGAATGATCCAGATCATCATTAACAATAATATCGGCAATACATTCTTTAAAAGCTCATCGTAATTTATATTCGGATCAAAAGTCCCGTCATTAAGATCAATTCCCATCTTTTCAATCAATCCGACCAATAACTGAAGTGTTACTGTGGCTGTAACGAGATTCATGCTCGCATGCATTATCATGGTATAGATGATGTTGCCTGTGCGAATATATACAAACGCAAATAATACGCCTATAAAGAATGCAAAGAAAAACTGCTGGAAATTCCCGTGCCACAGACCGAACATGATACCTGACATAGCGCAGCTGATAAATTCACCGTGACGGATAGTCCTGTCAATAAGGAACTTCCTGAATAAAAGCTCCTCGAAAATAGCAGGCATAATTCCTACAGTAATTATCCTTATTACCATATTTGATGAGAACAGCATATTCGCAAGTTCAGTACCGATCTCCGATTCATCCTGTACCGAAAATGCCGATAATGCCGTATGAATGGGCAAACCCATAATCGAACCGACCTGCGTGATCCCGTACATGATCATGATAAGAAACAGGAGCTGTCTGATCTTCATCTTCCGCTTCTCGATCTTAACAGCAGGAAGTTTTCTTAAAGCTATGCTCAAGACAAGCGTACCGATAACACTCACATTTATGGAATTCATGATCAGGTAGATCGCTGAGAAATGTTCATAGAAAAAATCCTTAAAGAATATCTCCATAAGGATCACGCAGAACTTAAAGAAAAATACGAAAAACCATCCGAAGATGGCATATCTCACGGCAACAGCCGCGATCATGTTTTCCACGGTATCCGTATTATTTATGTAATGAGATAAAACAATAAGTATTACAAGGAGCGGGATCGCAAATGCGGCTATAAAAGGAATACCGTAAAAAGTCGCCTCATCTCCGTATAAAATGCCGTTTGCACTGTTGAAACTTAATAGTATTGCAGATATCGCTATCAAAACGATAGCTGTTATCGACAACCCCTTGCATAAGGTTTTATCTTCCATATAATCCTCCCTGTATTATCCCCTCAAAACAAACATTCATTATCATCTGCTCCCTGTTCCGTCAGTTATTATACTCAAAAACCTTTATCAGTTCATTATTTATCACAATAAGGAGGTAAACGTTAAGGTAAAATTAAGAATGTTTTCCGAACAAAAAACGTGTATACTGACCTAATGAATTAAAGCAAAAGAGGAAGAAACATGTCAGATCAAAAGATATTCCGCATTTTCGTGGTCAATCCGGGCAGTACTTCAACAAAAGTCGAGTTTTTCGAGAATGAAAAAAGCATAGTTGAAGGCAATGTTTTCCACGATTCAACGATCTTAAAGAATTTTCCCACAATAAACGACCAGCTTGATTACCGTATGGAAGTCGTAAGAAAATGGCTTTCTGAAAATAACATCGATCTGACGGGCGTTGATGCGATAGTCGGCAGAGGCGGTGCATGCTATCCGATCGAAGGCGGCACGTACGAAGTAGATGACAGGCTCGTAAACGATATAAGGGAAGCAAAAGGCGGCGTATATCACTCAAGCATGCTGGGTATCCAGATGGCAAAGCAGTTCCATGATGAGTTTGGAGGCAGACTTTTCATGGTCGATCCAATCGTCGTTGATGAATATCAGGATGTAGCAAGGATAACAGGTGTTAAGGGCATATACAGAACTTCGGCAACACATGCTCTTAATCTCCGCGCCACAGCTCATAAATACGCAAAGAGCGTTGGCAAAAAATATAACGAGATGAACCTCATCGTCTGCCACATCGATGGCGGTATCACCATTACCGCACATAAGCACGGCAGAATGATCGATGCCAATGACGGCAGCGGCGGAGACGGACCGATGACACCCACAAGAATGGGAACTATGGCAATCACGGATTTTATCACCAAATTATATGACAGGCCCAAGGAGGAATTAAGGAGCCTCTGCCTTGCTACCGGAGGACTCTCCTCCTGGTTCGGGACATCCAATTCAGATACTATTCATGAGATGGTTGAAGCCGGTGATCCTAAAGCAACGCTTATCTGGAATGCCATGATCTATCAGATAACAAAGTGGATAGGATCAATGGCTTGCGTCCTTCACGGTGAAGTTGACGGTATTGTCCTGACAGGCGGATTAATGCGCTTTCAAGATGTATATGACGGCATAAACGAAGCCTGCGGCTGGATCGCTCCGGTGGCATCCTATCCCGGTGAACTTGAACATGAGGCCATGAGAGCTGCGGCACTCAGAGTCTTAAGAGGCGAGGAACAGGCAAAAACCTATCCCGGCAAGCCGAGATTTGACGGATTTGATTTTCTTTAAGGAGTATTTCTTATGAGTTTTATCGAGACCATAAAAGCAAGAGCAAGAAGTGACGTCAAGACTATCGTTCTTCCCGAATCTGAAGACGACAGAACGATCCTCGCAGCAGCGAAAGTATTAGCTGAAGGAACAGCTGCTCCCATCATCATAGGAACAGAGGAAGAGGTTATGGCTTCTGCCGCAAGACTTAACGCTGACCTTACAGGAGTAAAGATCCTTGATCACACGAAGTCAACTGAAATAGACAGGTATGCTGCTCTCCTTGCTGAGATCCGTGCCAAGAAAGGCATGACCTTTGAAATGGCCAAAGATCTCATCACAGGCGACAAGCTCACATTCGGAATCATGATGGTCAAATCCGGCGACGCTGACGGTCTCGTATCCGGCGCATGCCACACATCAGCCGACATGTTAAGACCTGCTCTTCAGATCATTAAGACTGCTCCCGAGAGAAAGATCGCGTCCATTGCTTTCATGTTCGATATCCCCGATAAATCGATCGGCGAAGACGGTATCATCCTCTGCGCAGACTGCGCGCTCATGCAGGATCCGAATCCTGAAGAATTAGCAGAGATAGGTGCTGAATCCGCTGCATCTTTTGAGGCTCTTATCGGTAAGAAAGCCAAGGTCGCTTTCCTCTGCCACTCCACCAAGGGATCAGCTAACCATCCCTTCGTAGATAAGGTAGTTGAAGCAGTTAAGATCGCTAAAGAAAAATATCCCGATATCCTTCTCGATGGTGAGCTGCAGTTAGATGCTGCCATCATCCCCGAGATCGGCGCATCCAAAGCACCCGGTTCACCTGTTGCAGGACAGGCCAATGTCCTCATCTTCCCTAACCTTGAAGCCGGCAACATCGGTTATAAGCTCATCCAGAGGATCGGCAAGGCTGAAGCATACAGCTTCCTCCAGGGCTTGGCAGCACCTGTAAATGACCTCTCAAGAGGATGCAGCGTGGACGAACTGGCAGGAGTTATCTGCATTACGGCAGTTCAGGCACAGCAGATGGCAACTGCAAAATAAGAAATAACAAAAACTAATGTAAAATAGAAGAAGCGTTGTTAATAACGGCGCTTCTTTTTAATTCTTTTGTAAAGGTGATCTCTTTATGTGGAACGGACTTAAGATATCTGAAGTTTTTTTTGAAGAATACGGAATGCCCATGCTCGAGAAACACTTCTCCGAATATAAAGACGAGATAGCAGCAGGCCTTGCAGGTCAGACTTCCGAGTGCTTTGGATATGATGACTACATCTCAAGAGATCACGATTATGCACCGGGCTTTTGCCTGTGGCTTCCGGAGGAACTTAAAAAGAAGATCGGGAGCGATCTTCAGAAAGCATATGATGAACTTCCGGTTGAAGATTTCATAATTAATCACAGAGCCGATGTCGGAATGTCCGGTCCCAGCAATATCATGACAGGAGCAAGGAGCAAACGTGTCGGAGTACACAGCATCGAGGAATTCTTCTATGAACATACCGGGATGACGCATGCTCCGGTTACAACCGAGGACTGGCTCCTTACTCCACAGATGCATATAGCCGAAGCTGTCAACGGAAAAGTCTTCCGTGATATTTCGGGTGAATTTACTGCTATTAGAAATGTTTGGGCCGGATATTATCCGGCGGATATAAAAAAGAAGAAAGTCGCTGCGGACCTTGCCATGGCGGGTAAAACCGGGCAATTTAATTATCTTCGCTCTGTGAAGCGTGATGATATCGGAGCCGCATATTGCTGTGTTACAGAATTCATATACAAGATTTCTGCGGCATTGTTCCTTCTTAACGGACGATATATGCCATATTACAAATGGCGTTTCAGAGCGATGAAGGAGTTTACCACCTTGAATTCCGTTGTTGAGCCGCTCTTACAGTTGTCTCAAATGAGCGAGGAGATGAGTTCAGACAAGATCCGTCTGATTGAAGATATAAGCGGCATGGTTATCAAGGAACTGGTCGGTCGCGGTTGGTCTTCGGGCCACAGCGACTATCTTCTCGATAATGCAAAACTCGTCATGAAGACCATTAGTGATTCAGAGATTGCATCCTGGAATATTTTCGTAGGTGAAGATTAGGTCTTTTCTGAAATGATTACCGTTACATGATCCGCGTAATCGGCAGTAGTTTCGATTCTTGGCACCTCATTCTCATAATTGGATAAGGAAGCAGAGTTCTTTATTCCGTTCCAGCGTGCGAAAACAATAACGAAAACCATCGTGATTGCGAGCAAAAAGCCCGCAATCACTACAAATCCGCTCCCCATATCTGCGGCATAATTCTTAAATCTGATAGCTAAATCCGGAAACATGATCTTTCCTCCTTTGCTTAACTTCTGAGCATATTATTGCAAAGGAAAAAATCAAAAAAGTACTAAATCGGCATCAAAACGGCATCAATTGAAAAAAATTAATTGGCTCCGAAATAATAGAAATCTAATGAGATGCTGAAAGTGATATCAAAGGTATCATTCTTATCATCCTTGAAGATCAGCTTGAAATCCTGCTCGTCTTCTTCGCCGAAATGGAATTCATTGCTTCTGTAGTAATTTATAAATTTGGCATCGATAGTCTTGGAATAATGATTATAGATAGCATTCCGGTACCTTTCACAAATACCGGCATACGGATCTCCTAAACTGTAGTAATCGGAAATCAGTGTGCTCCAGTCACCATAACTGCAGATGAAAAAACAATTTAATATCGATCCTGTCTTATCATCAACATGACAGGTAAACAACCAGCCGTTTTCCAGCACACATTCTGTTACTTCCCATAAGACAACAGTGCCTTTGTTACTTGGTGAATTGTAAAGAAACGGTCTGGGGCGTATTACTTTTTCCAGACTATCAAAATTGTAACCCGTAAATTCAACCAGGAAATCGATTATGATCTGCCTGATCTCCTCTTCCTGGAAATAAATACCTCTGTCAATCTCGATCTTTTCGTAGTTGTCTTCGTAGTTAACTATGTTGATCTTTTGAGCGATAGACAGATCATCCCTGTAAGAAAGATTGACTCTTTCAATATCAAGCTGCATCTGTTTTCCTTCAGTCAGCCTGTCATCAAGGTTAAATGTAGCAAGAGGCAGAAACCATCCGAGCGCGGCTGCCATAATGACGAAAAATGCAGTTACAAAAATACTGATCTTTTTCATTAGCCGATCTCCTTTATTACTACAGTGACACAGGTGCCGTTGCCTTCTCTTGATGCAAACGATATCCTTCCCTTATGAAGATCAATGACCTCTTTACAAAGAGTTAATCCCAGACCGGCACCGCCCTGAGCTCTGGATCTCGATTTATCAACACGGTAGAACGCTTCGGTAATATGTCTTATCGCCTCTTCGGGCATTCCCCTGCCGTTATCGATCACGCGGATCCTGTAATAATTTCCCTTTAACTCATCACCCATGATCATGATGTTTCCGGGTCTGTCCATAGCTTTACGTGAATTATCAACAAGGTTTACGATCACTGAACAGAACAGGTCAGGCTCGACCATACACTTTCCGGGTTTGCAGTTGCACTGAAGATCGATATTCTTTTTTCTGTATACCGGCTGAAGATGATATATCAGATTTTCTATCAAGTATTTCATATCAGTCGGAACCATGTTAATGCTCTGATTCCTCATCATCAGAAGATCCAGGAGCTTAAAAGACAGCGCCTCAAGACGTTTTCCTTCCGAAAAGATATAATTGGCCGCCTCCCGGGATTCTTCCTGTGAAAGTGATTCGCTTCTTAACAGATCCGCATAACCTATGATCGATGTCATCGGTGTCTTCAGTTCATGTGCAAAGCTTCCCATGAACATCTCCTGATGCTCCATCGAAAGCTTAAGTTCATTTATGTTGTCAGATAATCTTTCAGCCATAAAATCGAAGTCCGACCCCAATTGTCCGATCTCGTCATGGGTCTTGGGATTGACTCTTGCGTCAAAATTGCCGGACGATAATGCACGTGCTGTTTTCGAGACTTTTACAAGAGGCTTTGTCATAAGGTAAGCAGTAAACCAGGCGGTTACACCTCCGACAACCAGAAGAACGATCAATACCTGATGGTATGTCCTTATCTGTTCGTCCCTTGCATGAAATACAGAGGAGATATCATACAAAACGACAAGCTGCAAAGGCTTACCGTTCGTCTTGATCTCACCGCTTATCTGATAATAATATTTTGAATCTCTGGTGAATAACAGAGAACTGAATTCGGCTTCATTCTCAACATCACTTACGATCCCTTCTCCGGATCTGTATAAGACCTTTTCACCTCTTTTAAGGCTCATTCCCGCCAGACTTTCAAAAGTGTTCAGCTTCTCAAGCGTATTACTTATACTCGTGAAGTCCTGCTGAATATCGACCAGGTTAACAAGCTGTACCGACTTTAAGATCATCTCATAGGATTCAACAGTATTCGTCTGTATCTGATTAAGACTGCTCTGAAAATTCTGTCTTATCAGAAGAACGCCTCCCACACCATAACTCAGTGTGAGAAGCCAGACCATTACGAGCACCATCTTCTGCCGGAAGCTCATCGACTTCAGGCCTCCAACCTGTACCCGACCTTAGGAACGGCTGTGATCACATCCTCCCAGCCGAGTTTTTTACGAAGTCTTTGAACATGGAGATCAACCGTCTTGCTCCCGTAAGGGAAAGGTTCATTCCAGACTCTCTCATAGATAGTCTCACGGTACATTGCAATACCCGGATTTCTCGCGAAGAGCAGGAGCAGTTCATACTCCTTCGGAGTAAGCGGTATCTGATAACCGTTCTTGTAAACGATCATGGCTTTAGTATCAATAACAAGACCTGCCAGATTGATCTCGGTATCGGTCTTGTTGTAACGGCGTAAAACGACATTGACTCTTGCAAGGAGCTCGATTATCTCAAAAGGTTTGGGAAGATAATCCTCGGCACCAAGTTCAAGGCCTCTTACTTTGTCCTGGACCATGTTCTTGGCTGTCAGGAATATAACCGGCATCTTCATAGGGCGGATATACTGCATCAAAGAAAAACCGTCTATCTTCGGGATCATTACGTCGAGAAGGATAAGATCATAAACATTATTTGTTATCAGATTCAATGCCTCTTCGCCGTCATATGCACACGTGCAGTTATATCCGGCCTTGGTAAGGCTCATCCGGATAAGGTTAGAAATAGGTTTCTCGTCTTCAACTATAAGTATGTGTATCATAGTCCCCACCACCTCATACCATATAATTATACATTTAAGACGGGCGATAAGGTATTAATTATTTTTGAGTCCTTAATGGGGACTATGAATTCCAAGACAGATATTACCGCAAGAGCTTTGGATCATGCTATTCCGGTAACCTTGAAATCCTTATCTTCCACAGCCTTTGTAAGGACATCATCAGCCACGTCTTTTTCAAGCGCAACGACAGCAGTTCCCTTATCGTGAGATACGTCTGCCGATACAACGCCGTCAAGTGATTCCAATGCCTTTTTAACTGTTGCTTCGCAGTGACCGCACATCATGCCTTCGATAGTGATAGTCTTTTCCATAGTGTTTATCTCCTTTTCATTATTGATTTCTAATTCATTCAGTCTGTTCCTGATATCGCTTAAAGCCTTATCACGATTTGTATCGTACGGCTTCACAAGGTTTAACCTCAACGCATTCATGCATACCGTAAAGCTGGACAGGCTCATCGCAGCCGCACCGAACATCGGTGTCATGGTAACACCTAAAGCCGCATAAGCACCTGCTGCAACTGGTATCAGCGCAACATTATAGATAAAAGCCCAGAACAGGTTCTCATGGATATTCCTTATCGTCCTTCTGGATATCCTTATAGCCGCTGCAGCATCCTTAAGGCTTGATTTCATTAGCACCACATCTGCTGCATCGATCGCAATATCAGTACCTGCTCCTATCGCGATCCCGATATCGGCTGAGGTGAGTGCAGGCGCATCGTTAATGCCGTCGCCTACCATTATAACCTTGCCATATTCCTTAAGCTTTTTAACGATCTTTTCCTTGTCTCCGGGAAGGACATCAGCAACAGTCATATCAACGCCGGAGAGCTTACCTATGCTATCTGCCGTCCTTTTGTTATCGCCCGTCAGCATGACAGTATAAAGCCCGAGTTTCTTCAATTCATTTACAGCTTCTTCCGAGTCTTCCCTTATCGTATCCGCAACAGCGATGATGCCCATAAGCTTGCCGTCGGATTCAAAAAACAAAGGCGTCTTTCCCTGCATTGCAAGCTCTTTTGCTTTTTCTTCGAAAGCGGCATCAACAGTCCTTATAAACTTGCTGTTTCCGCCTCTTACGTTCTTTCCGTTTACTGTTCCTTCAAGACCGTTTCCTGCATAAATGCGGAAGTTATCTGCATCTTCAAGCGTGATGCCATGTGTTCTGCAGTAATCAGCAACAGCTTTTCCGAGAGGATGCTCGCTCTTATTCTCGAGCGCATAGGCACTCTTAATAAGCTCCGCCTCATCAGATACTGGAATAATGTCTGTAACCACAGGAACACCGCTCGTGATAGTTCCTGTCTTATCAAGAACTATTATCTCCGCCTTGCCTGTCTGCTCCAGCGAAGTGGAAGTCTTAAACAGAATGCCGTTCTTTGCAGCTACGCCGTTGCCAACCATTATTGCAACAGGTGTGGCAAGTCCCAACGCACATGGGCAGCTTACAACAAGGACTGAGATTGCTCTAGTAAGTGAATAGCCTGTACCTGCACCCGTAACAAGCCAGATAACGAGAACTATTGCCGCGATAATGAGCACCGCGGGGACGAATATTCCTGAGACTTTATCAGCGATCCTCGCGATGGGAGCCTTCGTAGCCGAAGAATCGCTCACCATTTTGATTATCTGCGCAAGAGTCGTATCCTCGCCGACCTTCTCGGCACGGCACCTGATATATCCTGACCTGTTAATGGTTCCTGCAGATACCTTATCACCTTCTGCCTTATCAACAGGCACCGATTCGCCTGTAAGAGCTGATTCGTCAACTGCGCACTCGCCTTCAAAGATCCTTCCGTCAACAGGGACAGATCCGCCCGGCCTTACTGCATAGATATCACCGACTGAGACTTCATCTACAGGAACAGTAACTTCCTCGCCATTTCTTATCAGGACAGCTGTCTTGGGACGGAGATTAAGGAGTCCCTTAAGGGCATTCGTGGTGCGCCCCTTTGATATAGCTTCCAGTAGTTTTCCTATAGTTATCAGAGTCACGATCATAGCCGCGGACTCAAAATAAAGCTCATCCATCAATGCCATCTGAGCCTCGTGAGAGCCTTCTGTTGTCATGTGTAACAATGTTACAAAACTATAAATGAAAGAAACGCCCGATCCCATCGCGACCAGCGTATCCATATTTGTGCTCTTATGAATAAGCGCCTTAAATCCGTTCACGAAGAACTTGTTATTTATCACCATCACGATGCCGGACAAGAGCATCTCAATGATCCCTATCCCCACCATGTTGTGTTCAAGGAACTGGGGAGCAGGCCATCCCCACATGGATACGCCCATGGAGAAATACATAAGAATGAGCAGGAATATTACCGAACTGATCAGTCTCTTCTTAAGAAGCGGGATCTCCTTATTCCCGAGCTGCTCTTCCATGCTCTCGAAAATCTGTCCCTTAGCTTTTCCGTTGGCACCCTCAAGAGATGCACCATACCCGGCATCCTCGACAGCCTTAATGACAGCCTGAGGATCTGCCGATCCTGAGACACTCATCGAATTAGTGAGCAGAGAGACACTGCATGAACTTACACCTTCAACGCCGTTCACAGCCTTTTCGACGTGCGACTGACAGGCGGCACAGCTCATGCCCGTTACGAGATACTTTTCTGTTCTTACTTCATTGTTTTCCATTTGGAATACGCATTCTAAGGTTGATATTTATTTCATAAGTTTCTGCAAGAGCTCAACCAGCTCTTCAGTCTTTTCATCTGAACCGTTTCTGATATCTTCAGCAACACAGGTTCTGATATGGCTTCCCAGAAGAACCTTCGAAAAGCTATTCAGAGAACACTTCGCAGCGCTGACCTGAGTTAATACATCAACGCAGTAAGCATCTTCTTCGACCATCTTTCTGATGCCTCTGATCTGGCCCTCAATACGGTTTAAACGCGTAATGAGCTCCTTTATCTCCTCATCGGATCTATCCTTGGTTCTGCAGTGCGGACACTTCTTCTCAGCCATAGTGTTACCTCCGGTAATATACCCCCTAAGGGTATTCTCTAGACTCGATAACTATATACCCCCATAAGGTATGCGTCAAGTAAATCTTGCAAAACCCACTGCGTTAATATATATTTCTCTTGCTTAAAAGAAAGGATATCCGATGCGCAAGACCAAACCACAGGGAGTCATACTGCTTCTCATTACCGCCATCATCTGGGGTTCGTCTTTTGTTGCCCAGTCGATCGGCATGCAGAGCATCGATGCATTTACTTTCACCGGAATAAGAACAGCACTTGGAATGTTCTTCCTTCTGCCCTTCACTCTTATAATCAACAAGGGCTTTGACTTAAGCAAAAGCACTCTCAAAAAAGGTCTTATCCTTGGTATCGTCTTCTCATTTGCGCAAAACTTCCAGCAGTTTGCTTTTTACTATTCGACATCCGGAAAGATCGCGTTCATCACGGCTTTTTATATGTTCTTCGTGCCGCTATTCTCGGTCATATTCTTAAAGAAAAAGATCGCTGTGCTTACATGGATATCTATCTTTATCGGACTTATCGGTCTGTTCCTTCTCTGCATAAATCCTGCTGAACTAACAAGCATCAATCTCGGTGACGTCTTAGCACTTATCTGTGCGGTCTTCTATGCTGTTCAGATAATGCTCATTGACAAGTTCGTTGAAGACGGAAAAACGAGCGGCGTACAGCTGTCATTTATGCAGTTCCTTGTTGCATCTGTTCTTTCGATTATTGCTATGTTCATTTTCGAAAAACCTGTTATCACAGATATAAAGACCGCAGCCCCTTCCCTTCTTTATTCGGGAATAATGAGCTGCGGCATTGCATATACTTTTCAGATCTTGGGACAGAAAAAAGCAAGTCCCGTTGTTGCCTCTCTGTTAATGTGCCTGGAATCGGTTTTCGCAGTTATCACTGCTGCCGTCATCCTTCACGAAAGCATGCTGTCCAGAGAGATGGCAGGATGCCTTATCATGTTCGGCGCGATCATTCTTTCTCAGGTTTCGGAGTCTCTTTCTGCAAAGAAGCAGAATCGGGAGTCGGCAGAGTCCACTTAAGAAGGAATACCATACCGATCATTATTGCGATACCAATTATCAGTGAGATAGCGGCATTCTTTGCAAAACCTGCAACGAGGAATGTCAGGAACGATACTGCAGCTGCAGATAACGCATAAGGGAGCTGTGTCGATACGTGAGCTATGTGGTTGCACTGAGCACCGGCAGAACTCATGATCGTCGTATCAGAGATCGGTGAGCAGTGATCGCCGCATACGGCACCTGCCATACATGCCGATACGCAGATGATAGCAAGAGAATTTGAACCGTCGAGCGGGAAAGCCTTCAGTGTTATCGGGATAAGGATACCGAATGTACCCCATGATGTACCTGTAGCAAATGAAAGTCCGCATGCGATAAGGAATATGACTGCAGGCATAATGCCTACGAAATTGCCCTTGGTTCTGTCTACGATCTCGGCAACATATTCGGCTGCACCGAGAGAATCCGTCATAGCCTTCAAAGACCAGGCAAGTGTAAGGATAAGGATCGGGGGAACCATAGCCTTGAATCCTTCTTCGATACTGGACATGCTGTCCTTGAAATTAAGGACTCTTCTGCAAAGATAGAAGATAACCGTGAACACGATTCCGCCGAACGAACCATAAGCAAGACCTACAGAAGCATCACTGTTAGCAAATGCATCGACGAATCTTGTGAAGAAAGTACCTTCCAGATCCTCTCCGTAGAATCCGCCGGTATAGAGCATTCCGATAACACAGCAGAATATAAGAACAACTACAGGAAGAACCAGATCGATGACCTTGCCCTTCTTATCTCCGGTATTTTCATCCTCTTTAGCTACAACAGGCTTAACCGTAAAGATATCGCCGTTTTTAGCATTAAGCTCGTGACGTGCCATAGGACCGTATTCGATCTTAAGCAATACCATCGAAACCATCATCACGATAGTAAGTAACGCATAGTAGTTATAAGGAATAGCTCTGATAAAGAGCATGAGTCCGTTTGTTCCTTCCGGAGCAAAACCGGAAACGGCTGCTGCCCAGGAAGAAATAGGAGCAATGATGCAGACCGGAGCTGCCGTTGCATCAATAAGATATGCAAGCTTTGCTCTTGAGATATTCTGTCTGTCCGTAACAGGTCTCATTACCGAACCTACTGTCAGGCAGTTGAAATAGTCATCGATAAAGATCAGTACACCCAGTCCGATCGTTGCAAGCTGTGATCCTACTCTCGAATGAACATGCTCCGAAGCCCAGTTACCGAATGCAGCCGATCCTCCCGCTTTGTTCATCAGGGCAACGATGATTCCAAGGAATACAAGGAACACAAGGATGCCGACATTATATGAATCAGCCAGTGATAAGATTATGCCCTCATTGAAAATGTGCTCTAATGCAGCAACAGGATTACCGTTTGCGAAGATCAATCCTCCGACTGCGATACCTACAAACAGGGAACTGTACACTTCCTTGGTTATGAGTGCCAGCACAATAGCAACAATTGCGGGTAAAAGCGCCTTAAAGGCAAGCAACAACAGTTCAGAAGTTACCAATGTTTCCATAACAGACCTCCGAATAATAAGATGCTTTTATCTTAACACTGCGTTTATACTGCCTCAAATTGCAAAAGCAATAAAATAAAGCATTTCAAAGTCGTCAATCTGCTGATTGAGGAATATGGTCAGACTCCCATCTCATCTTCATAGCCGAGATAATTCATAAGCTGAACAACTTCAGGAGTATATCCGAACCTTTGAATAATATAGTCCATACAGCCAGTCTGCATAGGACGTGCAAAAAGGATCTGGCACAGCACCGGAATGATCTTATCCTGAGGAACAAGACCATCCTGAAGATTAGTCATCAGACCCAGGGCTTTTGAATTCCCCTCAGGGGTCGGATACCACACATTTATCCCGTTTTCGTTTAATCTGAAAGTAAGTGAATAATGGACACACCAGTAATCGTAATAGACATCTTTGGCCAAAGCCTGAGGGTCGATCCGTCTGAAGAGTTCTGCCCTTTGTGCCCTGGTAACATTAGCATTTCTTATGCTTGCGGAAACAACGGCATCTGTTGCAACATTCAAAGCATATGCCTGTACGAAGCCGAGTATTCCGCCTCCGAAGATGATTCCCGGAAGCATATTGGCCTGATGGGCTTTTCTTGCCTGATTCAATTCAATAGTTGCATTGAATGCGTCTATAAGAACATCATAGAGTTCATTACATCTGCTGAAATCAACTGCCATCTCCTCTTCAAGTTCATCACGGGAAATGTCAAAGATATTGTGACTTACAGCGATCTTTATCGCTGCATCGATAAGATATCTCCTGTAGTGAATGTACATTATCGGGAAATTCGAAAAGTACGAATCAAGATCTTTTACATTCATATTCCAGTCACGCATAACATACTGCATCATGTATTTTGCTGCATGCTTGAATGCCTTCCTGTAATGGATATAAGCATCCATTCCGCTCGAAAAACAAACCTGATGTCCAAAGAAAGGAAAAAACCTGTCCTGACCCGTATACGGGATCAATTCAGCCATGGGATCGGCAGCTATGGCATTTTGCTGACTGCTTATTATCACGGGTGTATTTACGGCTGCATCAGTACAATACTGACAATAAGCCGCACCAGCCGGCAGTTCTCTTCCACATCGACTACAATACATATGATTCCCCGAAACACAAAATAAAAAAATCTTAACAATTCTGTCAGATTATATCATATTTGTTTGCCGTGAAATCACACTAACAGGCTATATCTTTCAAACTTCTGATAAACAGGCACTAATTACAAAAATACTAAGGGCTGCCTCATTTTTGAGACAGCCCCCTTGAAACAAAATAACTGTTTTTCAGATCAGAACTTGCCGGCCTTTGCAGCTTCCTCAACGGATACTGCTGTGGAAACAGTCATACCAACCATCGGGTTGTTGCCTGCACCGATAAGACCCATCATCTCAACGTGAGCAGGAACGGAAGAAGAACCAGCGAACTGAGCGTCAGAGTGCATACGGCCCATAGTATCTGTCATACCATAGGAAGCAGGACCTGCAGCCATGTTATCAGGGTGAAGTGTACGGCCTGTACCACCACCTGATGCAACAGAGAAGTACTTCTTGCCTGCTTCGAGGCGCTCCTTCTTGTATGTACCTGCAACAGGGTGCTGGAATCTTGTAGGATTGGTTGAGTTACCTGTGATGGAAACGTCAACGTTCTCCTTCCAAAGAATAGCTACACCTTCCTGAACATCGTCTGCACCATAGCAGTTAACCTTTGCTCTCGGGGATGCAGGATCCTTTGAATAGCATGTTCTTGAGAGCTCCTTGAGCTCGCCTGTCTTGTAATCGAACTCTGTCTCAACATATGTGAAACCGTTAATTCTGGAGATGATCTTTGCAGCATCCTTTCCAAGACCGTCAAGGATAACTCTGAGGGGCTTCTGACGAACACGGTTAGCCTTCTCAGCGATACCGATAGCGCCCTCTGCAGCTGCGAATGACTCGTGACCTGCGAGGAATGCGAAGCACTCTGTGTCCTCTTCGAGGAGCATCTTACCGAGGTTACCGTGGCCAAGACCTACCTTACGTCTGTCAGCAACAGAACCGGGAATGCAGAAAGCCTGGAGACCTTCACCGATTGCAGCAGC
>JAIKWL010000067.1 GCA_024684815.1 Saccharofermentans sp.
GGGAACGGGCCTTACGGCTCCTGATTGTTATGTTTAGGATTATTGGAAAGATTGGAGCAACTATATACTGTTCAGGCATCATTCTGGCTACGGCCGTATTCACGATAAATGATGCGAACAAAAATCTCGTAAGAGAGGTTACCATCGAGGCAGGTTCTGATATAAATATCAGTGACTTCTTTAATGAATGCCCGGAAGATGCCAGATTCGTAACTGACGTATCCGGTATAGATACCGGCGTTCCTGCCATCTACAAGCTCAAGGTCTTTTTCGGTGAGACATTTGAAAAAGACGTAACCCTGAAGATAGAAGACCATACGGCGCCTAAGGGAATTGCTCTTCCGAAGATGCAGTATGCAAGCCTGGAATGGCCTGATGCTTCCGAGTGTGTAGGATATCTCTACGATCTTTCCGGTATAGCCAAGATAGAGTATCTTAACGGAGTTCCCAATTATCAGTATACCGGTGATTATACCGTTCCCGTTGTCGTAACCGACTGGTACAACAATTCCACTGTTATAGATGTTCCTTTCCACGTTATAGATGACCATAACGCACCGCTTTTTTACGGTATTCATGATATCTATATCGACGATTCCGAGGATGCCTCGATCGACTATTTCAGCGGTGTCACATGGAAGGATGATTACGATGAGCATCCCCGTGTCATTGTTGACAGTTCAAAGGTGAAGATTGGTGAAGAGGGTGTTTATGAGATCACATATAAAGCTCTCGATGAAGCCGGAAATGTCCGCAGGCAGACTGCTAAAGTCAATATTACGAAGCAAAGTGTCATCAACAGTGTCGTAGGCTGCGGCGGAGCCTGGGATTCACCTGATCACAATGAGAATATCAGGATAGCAAAAGAACTCGTCAAGCAGCTTAAGGGCAAGACCGACATGGAGACTGCAAGAAATATAGTCGACTGGGTGCACTCACATGTAAACTATGAGATCGTTATGGGATGCCAGACATATGAGGAAGCCGTATTCAGGGCTTTTACAAAGCATACAGGCGACTGCTACGGATTCTATTCCTGCACCAAGATGCTCCTTGATTGTGCGGGGATCCCCAACATGATGGTATTCAGGGATCCGTCTTTTTATCAGGGTCACTATTGGAATCTCGTAAAAATGGATGGTGAGTGGTATCATTGTGATTCGACGATGTTCCTTAATCACCCGTCGGTGTATTTCATGCAGGACGATAAGCAGATAGGGGATACCCGTCACAAATTCAACGGATCGATGCTTCCGGCAAGAGCAGGCAGCACACCCGAATATATTACAGAACATCCTTCTGATGAAGAATAATGATAATAGGAGAAAGAAAATGAAAAAATCAAGATTGATCACAGCAGCTATCGGAACATGCCTTATCGCATCACTTTTCGCAGGATGCAACAACAGCGGTTCATCAGGTGAGACAGCACAGGCAACACGTATCGAAGGCGGCCAGACACAGATCTCTGTCGAAGTAACCGAGAATAACAATCAGGTATCCGGCAGCAAATACACATTCACATATAACGGATTTGCTATCGTGCCCGGCTCAGATGCAAAGCCTGTCCTGGATTCTCTGGGAGAACCTGTCGAGGAACCTTATATGGGTGCCTCATGTGCTGGACAGGGTATGGATACCTTATATGAATACAATGGTTTTACACTCTTTACTCATGCTTTGAATGACGATGAGTACATCACAGGCGTCGAGATCGAGAATTCACTTATCGATTGCGGCGGAGTTTCAGTAGGCGATTCTGTTGCTAAGGCAAAGCAGGTCTACGGTACTCCCAAGACAGAGGATGATTACGGCATCAGCTATAGTGACGGCGGCACGGAGCTTGATATCATCACCGACGGTATTGATACCATTGTTCTCATCAGATACAGGGAAGCAGTTGATTAATCGCGAAAAAAGGCGAATTTCGACGGATTTAAGAGAATTATCGAAGTTTTTTGTGCAAAATTGTTGACATATCCGTTTATGGCGGTTATTATATGCAGGCTTGCGCATAAAACAGGTGTAATCTGCCTGTTCGTAAGATAAAAAGAATCAATGAATTTCAAGGAGAAAGACACATGGCTACATATGTTGCAACCAAGGATTCAATAGAAAGGAAATGGCTCGTAATCGACGCTGAGGGCATGGTTCTCGGACGTCTGGCTACAGAGGTTGCTAAGCTCTTAAGAGGTAAGCACAAGCCCACATATACTCCTTTCCTTGATACCGGAGATAATGTAATCGTAATCAACGCTTCAAAGGTAGTTCTCACCGGTAAGAAGCTCGACGATAAGCTTTATCGTCATCATTCCGGATTCCCGGGTGGAATGAAGGAAGTCGACTATCGCACTTTGATGGCAAAGAATCCTGAGAAGGCTGTAGAGCTCGCTGTTAAGGGAATGCTTCCCAAGAACTCTTTAGGCCGTCAGATGTTCAGAAAGCTTCATGTTTATGCCGGCCCCGAGCACGAGCAGGCAGCTCAGAAGCCTGAAGTTTACACTTTTTGATCGGAGGACTAACTGATAATGGCAGCAAAGAAAACAAGCACCAAAGTATATTATTACGGCACAGGCCGTCGTAAGGACGCAGTAGCAGCCGTTCGTTTGGTTCCCGGCAAGGGCAAGATCACGATCAACGGTAAGGATATCGATGAGTATTTCGGTCTTGATACATTAAAGCTCATCGTTCGTCAGCCTCTCGCAGCTACACAGACAGAGGATAAGTTCGACGTTATCGTTAAGGCTATCGGCGGCGGTATCTCCGGCCAGGCAGGCGCTATCCGTCATGGCATTTCCAGAGCTCTTGTAGAAGCTGATGAAGAGAGCTACAAGGCAGTTCTCAAGGAGAACGGATTCCTCACACGTGACGCACGTATGAAGGAAAGAAAGAAGCCGGGTCTCAAGAAGGCAAGAAAGGCATCCCAGTTCTCAAAGCGTTGATCGGAAGTTTATTTCGGTTTTACTGCAAAACTACAAAGACCGTCCCTCGTGGGGCGGTCTTTTTTGCCCGAAAATGGTACAAACGGGTGATACAAAATCAAAACGAATTTATATATATTGGGAATCGTAGGAAGTGAAGGTCTTGATCACTTGAGAACCCGTATTTCCCCTTGAAGGAGGACAAGAAATGATCAATAACAAATTGAAAACGGCAGGGATAATAGGTTTGGCAACCGCGATGTTGCTGGGTGTGCATGTTTCCGCAGCACATGTACCCTCTATATGGGGTAGTAACGATATAATCAGAGATGACTTCGAATTTGATGAAGCTGACGAAATGAATTACGATGATCCTAAGCATATTCAATTGAGCAATGAAAACAATGACTTGGATCTTTACAGGTTTATTCCAACGGCAAGTGGTATCTATGAGATAAATGTTAGTAACAAGAGTTCGGGTTACCTGGTAGGTATTATAGATTTTGAGAAGATTAAGGATTATCAGGAAGTGGATTATTCTTTCGAAGATGTTCATTTCTGTTCCATGAACTGGTCTGAGGAAAACAGGTTCTATTACTTTGAGACCGGCAAAACCTATTACGTATTTGGATGGACTACAGGGCAGAAAGCTAAGGCTGATTACTGGCTCTCGCTTGTTAATTTCGAAGGTGAAGGCAATCCTTACGGATGGATAGAAAGAGGAGGCGGTTTGTCCTATGTAAATGAGGATGGCAAACTTGCAGAAGGCTTGACCATGATCGACGGCAAGTGGTATTTCTTTGACGAAGATAAGGTATCGAAGACCGGCTGGGTCAGTGACAGCGGCAACTGGTACTATTCGGATTCATCAGGTGCGCTGTTTACAGGCTGGCAGCAGATCACCGGCAATTGGTATTTCTTCAGCGACAGCGGCGCGATGATTACAGGCTGGAAGCAGGACTCCGGGAACTGGTATTTCTTCAGCGGCAGCGGAGCGATGGTAACAGGCTGGCAGCAGATCTCAGGCAAGTGGTATTTCTTCAGAGGCAGCGGAGCGATGGTAACAGGCTGGCAGCAGCTCTCAGGCAATTGGTATTTCCTTAGCGGCAGCGGTGCGATGGTCACGGGCTGGCAAAAGATCTCCGGCAATTGGTATCTCTTTAACGGCAGTGGTGCGATGCTCACCGGCTGGCAGAAGAGTTCAGGTAAGTGGTATTACATGGATCATTCCTCCGGCGCGATGAAGACCGGCTGGCTTCTGCTTTCCGGCAAGTGGTATTACTTAGATACTGACGGCTCGATGATCACGGGCACAAAGACGATCGGCGGAAAGGCTTACACCTTTGACAGCAACGGTGTTTGTCAGAATCCCTGATCAGGAAAGAGATAAATATCTTCGGGCCTCCTTCGGGAGGCCTGTTTCATTTGTATACGGTGCATCGGATTTATCAGATCTTTTGCTATTTGGCTTTCTTGAATGTACAATTACTACGCAAAGGAAGGACAGGCATGATCAGGTTCAAGACAACATCTCCTGAAATGACAGAAAAGTTCGGATATGAACTTGCAAAGTCATTAATAGGCAGCGACGTTATCGCTCTTACGGGCGATCTCGGCGCAGGAAAGACATGCCTTACAAGAGGTATTGCCGGAGGGCTGGGCTCCACATCTCATGTATCGAGTCCGACCTTTACCATCGTAAATGAATATGACGGCGGAAGGCTTATGCTGTTCCATTTTGATACATACAGGCTCTCCGGACCTGATGATTTTCTTATGAGCGGTCTTGACGAATATTTTTACAGGGGCGGAGTATGTGTCATTGAATGGAGTGATATCATTGATGAACTTCTCCCTCAGGGAACCATAAAGATGACGATAAAGGGAGACGGCAATATAAGAACGTTTGAATGCGACTGTTCGGAAAAGCATATAAAGCATCTGGAAAACGCGGCCGTTAAGGCAGGAGCTTTGATCGAAGAATGAGACTACTTGTTTGTGATACATCCAATACAAACTGCAGTGCCGGTGTTTTTGAAGACGGCAAAGCGATCTGCTATGAACTCTCGTTTGAGAAGCTGACACATTCCGAGACATTCATGCCTCTGGTCCACAAGGTGATGACGAAGGCGAAGATGAAGCATGAAGACCTTGACGGTTATGCCGTAACCGCAGGTCCCGGTTCATTTACAGGAATAAGGATAGGAATATCGGCAGTTAAGGGAATGGCTCTTGCTTCAGGAAAAAAATGCATAGCTGTATCTTCCACGGAAGCATTGGCAAGATCCTGCGAGAATGCAACGATGACCCCCAAGAGTGAGACTCTTATCGTGCCTGCGATCGATGCAAGGAATAACAGGGTCTTCGCGCAGGCGGCAGAAGATGACACTCTAAAACCGTTACTGCTTGAGAATGCATATGATGCAGATGATCTGGTAAAGCGCATTGAGAAGATTCCGGAGATCATTTACGGCGCAAGGCGCCAGATAATCGTGGTCGGAAGCGGTGCGACCGTTATGAAAAAGGCATTTGAAAAGGCTGAGTCAAAACTCAATATCTATTATGCGCCCGGAGCAGCCATTATGCCCAAAGGAGTAGCGCTCGCAGCTTTTGCAAATCCGGAACTGATCGATGCAAGAGACCTTAAAGCATCCTATTGCGCTGTCTCACAGGCTGAGAGACTGAAGAAAAATGACTGAACCGGAACTTCACATCAGGCCGGCTGATATCAGCGATATCAAGGCCATCATGGCTCTTGAAGAAGGTTCGATAGCCCATCCCTGGACATCTGAAGAGATCGGGACACTTATTACCGATCCCCGTAAAAAGTGCCTGGTTGCCGTTCTTGACGGTAAAGTTGTATGTTATGCCGGCTCTGAGACGGTGCTGGACGAATGCAATATAGGAAATCTCGTAACTGATAAGGAATACAGGGGAAGAGGGTTTGCCTCTGTTCTAATGAATGCACTTCTGGAAGATCTGAAAGACAGCGGTATAAAGAAAGTCTTCCTGGAAGTAGAACACGATAATCTGCCCGCTCTCAGTCTTTATGAGAAGCTCGGATTTGCAAGATACGGTCAAAGGCGCGGATATTACGGAGCCGGCAGGGATGCGGTCCTCATGAGAAAAGAACTCTGATTGATAAATTTACCAAAAGGTTTTGCCAAAAATATTCCATTTGGGTTAAAAAGTCGAAAATAGACGAAACGCTTTGTTTTTGGTTGATTTTCAAAAGACTCAAAAATATACTTATGTCGTATTTCATGAGGGGATGTACCTGTATTATGACTAAAGAAAAGATTGTTTTTGATTGTGAAGATGCTTTGCAGATGAAGGCTGTTGCGGTCATGATCCAGAAAGCTTCGCAATTCCGCAGCACAATCTATATCGTCCGCAGCGGCAGAAGAGCTAATGCGAAGAGCCTTTTGGGTGTTATGTCCCTTGGAATAGAGAATGGCGCCGAGATCGAGATAGAAGCAAACGGCGACGATGAGAAAGAAGCCTGCGAAGCACTTCTTGCACATCTCAAGAATCCTAAGATCGCAGTGTAATGCCCGCCGGTAAATTTGACGCCAGGCTGGACACTGTCCCGTTAAGCCCCGGAGTGTACCTTATGAAGGACTCTTCGGGCTGTGTTATTTATGTGGGAAAAGCAAAAAAACTCAGGAACAGGCTCAAAAGCTATTTCGGCGGAGGAGTGATATCAAGCCCGAAAGTAAGGGCAATGGTATCTCATGTTGCCGACTTCGAATATACTGTCGTCGGGAGCGAGCCTGAGGCACTGCTTCTCGAAAACAATCTTATAAAGAGATACCAGCCGCGCTACAATATCCTGCTTCGTGATGACAAAGGCTATCCCTATATCTGTGTCACCTTAAACGAAACATATCCCAGAGTATTCAAGGCGTTCAGACCTGATCACGAAGCACGTAAAAACGGCGCGAAATATTACGGTCCCTATATGGGTTCCGACTGTTTCGAAGTACTTAAAGCCATAAACGATATATTCCCTTTAAAGCGGTGCAAAAAGGTCTTCCCGAGAGACATCGGCAAGGAAAGGCCGTGCCTTAACTATCACATCGGAAAGTGCATGGCACCGTGCCTCGGAACCGTAAGCAGCGAAGATTACCGCACCATGATAGGCCAGATCGTGGCCTTCTTTGAAGGTAAGTACGACGGTATCGAAAAAGATATTAAAGAGCAGATGGAGGTGTGTTCCGCAAATCTCGAATTCGAGAAGGCAGGGGCATTAAGAGACAGGCTGTATGCATTAAGAGCGATCCGCCGGAACCAGCGTGTATATCTTGATATCGAAAGAGATGTTGATGCTGTCGGACTTTATTCCGACTGTGGTGAGACGTGTGTCAGAAAACTCGAATTAAGACAGGGAAGGATCGTCGGTTCATCGACTTATTTCTTCACAGGTGAAGAGTCCGATAAGGAAGAGATCTTAAAGAATTTCATAATGCAGTACTACGAGGATGCACCATTTATTCCTCCACTCATCCTGGTGCCTTTCAGGATGGAGGAAGACGATCTCGAAGTGATAGAAAAAACGCTTACGGAAAAACTGGGGAAGAACTGCAGGCTCCATGTTGCAGAACGCGGCGAGCTCCGTGAACTTAAGGACCTTGCGAATTCCAACGCTCGCGAGATGATGGTCCGCCGTATATTAAGGGGCGGCAATGCAAATGCAGATCCGTCGGTACCTTTAAGGTATCTTGAAGAGCTTCTGGGTGCGCCGGAGGGTTCGATCTCGAGAGCTGAATCTTTCGATATCTCCAATCTCGGTAATGATGATATCTGCGCCGGAATGGTCGTGTTCAAAGACGGCAGGGCAGACAGGCAGTCCTACAGATTGTTCAAGATGAAGAAGGTCGAGAGCCAGGATGACTACCGGTCGATGAAAGAAACGCTGGAAAGGCGCTTTTCTCACAACGAGGAAGACGGATTCAAGTATCCCGATATAATCCTTGTTGACGGCGGAAAAGGTCAGCTCGAAGCGGTCGCTTCCGTCGTAAGATCGATTGAGGGGACAGAGAATATCTATCTTGCGGGAATGGTTAAGAATGACCGCCATAAGACCGCCGGGATCGTTTTCGAGGACGGGCGCGAGATAAGACTTGAAGGAAGAACTCTGACAGACAGTGAAATTGGTCTTTTAAGGTTCCTTACCACTGTCCAGAACGAGGTCCACAGATTCGCGATCTCCTATCAGCACAAGCTTGCCGGCAAGCGCAACATAAGATATAAGCTTGAGACGATAGAAGGAATAGGTCCTTCAAAGCGCAAGAATCTGCTCTCACATTTTGGTACAATAAAAGCTGTTGAAAATGCATCAGTTGAAGAACTGAAAGCTGTAAAAGGCATTTCCGGTAAAGATGCCGAAGCAATTTATCAGCATTTTCACAGGGAGTCTTAATGGCGTTATTCGCTTTGGCAGATCTGCATCTTGCCCTGAGCAATCCCGACAAATCAATGGACGTGTTCGGCCATTCGTGGAACGGGTATATCACCAGGGTCAAAGAGAACTGGGAAAGTACGGTTACGGATTCTGATACTGTGCTCATTTCCGGTGATATCTCATGGGCTACTTATATCGAAAAAGCCGAAGAGGATTTCCGCTTTATATCCGAACTTCCCGGAAGAAAATTAATGATACGCGGCAACCACGATTACTGGTGGACCACGATGAAAAAGATGGAAGAGTTCTTTGCCAAGAAAGGTTTTACAAATATCAGCTTTGTCAGGACCAATGTCCTTGAAGCAGAAGACTGCCTGATCTCAGGTACAAGAGGCTGGATGATAGAGTCCGGGAGCAGCATCGAAGGTTCTGATGACAGGAAGATCTACGAACGCGAGAAATTAAGGATCGGAATGTGCCTGGATAAGCTTAACGAAGCAGATCCCGGTCATGAAAAGAAACATCTCCTGATGCTCCACTATCCTCCCATAACCGCAAAACAGGAATTTACTGAATTTGCCGAGATGATCTCTTCAGGCGGGATCGATATCTGTGTCTACGGGCACCTTCACGGCAAGGCTCACAAAAAGGTATTTGAAGGTGATTTCGGAGGGACAAGATTCATCTGTACTTCCTCTGATTATGTGGATTTCAAACCGGTGAGGATCTTATGAAACTGTCAGGACTTAAGAGTTATTTGAGCAAACCTTCGAGAGCGGTAACCGCTTCGCTGATCCTGACCGTTATGGCGGTCCTTCTTATGTTTGTTTTCAAGCCCGTATTCCCAGACAAGACAGCCATATATGCGCCGCAGAGCCCTGTCGGTTCGCTCGATATCGCACCCGGCGAAAGCATCGATGTCACGTTCAGATCGTTTACCGAATTTGATTCATTAAGTGTGTCGCTGTATCCGGATTCGCCTTCGATGGAATACGAAGCGAAAGTCGATAAGCTTGATGAGGATGCTTACATCCTCACCATGACTAATACCGGTGATGACGTGCTTAAGGTAATGCTCGAGGCTCCGGAGATCTATGAGGCGATAGAGCAGCAGGAAGAAGGCGGGACAGTCGACCTTGCTCTTTACAAAAAGGGAAGTCCCGGCAGCATGGTATTTGCCTTTTTGGTCTTGTTCACGGCGCTGTTTGTATTCTTTACGAGCTTTGCTTATCTGACTGATAATCTGACACCTTCCAAGTTCTATCTCATTGGTGCCGTTACTCTGGGACTCGGTGCTTATCCCGTGCTGTTTCCTGCATGGTGTTCGCACGATGCTGATGCGCATTTCCAGGCTGCGTACAGGTTCTCTAATTATTTGCTCGGAAAAGGCGGCGGATGGATCGCAAGACAATGTGACGTTGATTTCTTCAGAGGTTCGTGGAAGAACTTCGTATTTGAAGGCGGTTACAGACCAGACCCTACGAATGAGATGTATCTTCCGGCGATCCTCAATAACAGGATCTTTGTTTCAGCCGATAAGACCAATATGGTACAGTCGGACGGCGGAGACTACGCATATATGGTTTTCTACGGCATCTTTAACTACCTCCCGCTTTCTTTCGGCATGGCTTTGGGAAGGCTTATAAATCTCTCGCCGATGTACATGATCCATCTGGCAAGATACTTACAGGGGGCATTGTTCGTGTACCTGACATGGCGTGCCATAAAGAGAGTGAAGTCCGAGAATGTCCAATATCTTCTGACGTTTGTATCGCTCTTTCCGATGTCTCTTGCATACCTTACTGCCTTCAGTTACGACGGTGCGGTCTTAACTTATGTTATATGCGGAATCTCTATGCTCTTCTGCTTTAAGGAAGATGAGGGATTCTGGAAGAAGCGTAACATAGCAGAAGCTCTCATCTGGTTCTTCCTCATCGGAAGTGTCAAGGGCGGAGCTTATGTGATCCTGATCCCGATGGTGTTTATGCTATTAAGAAAACCTTTGATGGATAAGAAGAACCTTCTCCCGGTTATGCTGACCGTAACTGCTTTTGCCGGGCTTGTATTAAGCAATTTCATCCTAAAGCCTAAGGGAGAGGAGCTCTTCCAGCTCAAGGGAGGGGAAGGATTCTATGAGACGAGCTTCGCTTATCAGCATCCCCTCCGGTACCTTGTGATGTGCATGTCGACGCTCTTTGCATACTCGGGCGAGATAATCACGGACAGTGTCGGAAGATCGGAAGGCTGGAACGAAGCCGTTATTCCGGGGATCGTTATCGTTATCATGATCGCCGGAATGTATTTTACTGTGTTGTCTTCGAAAAAGGTTTCCAAAGTCACGAAAACGCAGGCTGTATCTTTTGTCATTGCCTGTGTGCTGCTTCTTATATGCGCACCTTCCATGCTCCTTAAGGATACGCCATTGGAATATACGCTGATAATGGGTGTTCAGGGCCGGTACTTCCGTCCGATGACACCCCTGGTCGTAATGCTGTTCGCCGGTATTTGCGAGCTCTTCTCTAAAAAACTCGAGAAAAAGAGCCTTGAACAGATATCATCTCATGCAGTGGTCATAAAGGGGTCAGGAATCATTATTTTCGCTGCCGCATCAGTCATGTCAATAATAGCCATGACAGGGCTTTATCTTGGAAGGTAAAAAGCGGATTCAAAAATTTTTTCAAGTCCGCAAACGCAATAAATAAAGGCATTTGCGGGATAGATAAAATTAATTTGATAGACAGTTTTTATATTATAATATATAATACTTTTTGAGCCGAAGCAGTGGGATAATCCCATTTGCGGCGGCTCTTTTTGTCTATATCTTCATCAGAGGTAATCACATGGCATACTCGATGACAGGCTTCGGCCGCGGCGAGAAAGTTTACGACACCAGAAAATATAATATCGAGATCAAATCCGTTAACTCGAGATTCTGCGACATTTCCATAAGGATGCCCAGGATATTTAACTATGCGGACAGCGATATCCGTCGTGTAATAACCGACAGACTCTTAAGAGGCAAGATCGATGTCTTCATCAATTATGAGGACCAGGGTGAAGCCGGTCAGACTGTTACCGTCAATTCCGGTCTTGCAAAGGAATATTCTGAAGCTGCGAAGGCTTTAAGTGCCATTACCGGAAGAACCGATGACCTTGGTGTTGCAAGGCTTACACAGTTCCAGGATGTATTAAGCGTTACCCAGAATGAGATAGACGAGGAAGCAGCTTCAAAAGAACTCCTCGAGACGTTAAACCTTGCTATAAACGGAATGCTCCAGATGAGAAAGAGAGAGGGCGATAACCTCGTATCAACGATCCTTACCAAGATCACTTCGTTGGAAACGATCAGAGAGGAAGTCGTCGCCAGATCACCTGAGGTTGTCGAGGCATATAAGCAGAAATTAAGCGCCAGGATCAATGACATCCTTACGAGCGATCAAAGAGAATTCTACGACGATAACAGACTTGCTGCAGAGGTTGCGATCTTCGCGGACAAGTGTGCGATCGATGAGGAGATGGCAAGGCTTAAGAGCCATTTCTCACAGGCAAGAAAGATCCTTGCAGAAGAAGAGACTGTCGGAAAGAAGATGGATTTCCTCGTTCAGGAGATCAACCGCGAAGTCAACACGACAGGCAGCAAGGCAAATGATATAGAGATCACTTCGAGGGTCCTCGCGATGAAGAATCTCGTCGAAGAGATCAGAGAACAGATACAGAATCTTGTATAACGGAAGGCGGACAGATGGCATCTGATTTTATTGACATCGGTTTTGGAAATATTGCTCAAGCTTCTCGCATTATCTGCGTGGCTTCGGCGGAGTCATCTCCTGTCAGACGCATGATGCAGGATTCAAAGGACCGCGGAACGCTTGTTGATTGCTGTGCGGGCAAGAAGTGCAAGTCGGTGATCGTGACGGACAGCGGAATGGTGCTTGCTTCTGCGCTTGCCACTTCTGAATTAAAGGAGTTACTCGGATGAATATTTTTCGCGGATTGATAGTTGCAGTCTCAGGTCCTTCGGGTGTCGGCAAAGGCACAGTGCTTGCCAGAGTCGAAGAACTTATGGAGAAGGCCAATCCCGGAAGTGTGGGTCATTCGATCTCGGTAACCACCAGAGCACCGAGAGGCACAGAGCAGGATGGTGTGGAATATTATTTCAGGACTACGGAAGAGTTCGAACAGATGATAAAAGACGGACGTATCGTTGAGTATGACAGGTATGTCGATAACTACTATGGTACTCCTTCCGAACCGCTCGAAAAGATGCTCGCCAAAGGACAGGATGTTCTTTTCGATATCACAATCGAAGGCAGCCTTGCTCTGAACCGGAAGTTTGATATCGATACGGTAACGATATTTATCCTGCCGCCTTCGATGGAGGAACTTGAGAACAGACTCCGCGGAAGAGGCACAGAGACGGATGAAAAGATCAGGCTCCGCATGGAACAGGCGAGGAACGAGATCAAACGGGCAGGAGAATTCGAATACATCATAACCAATGACGATGTCGAAAGAGCAGCCGGAGACATTCTGGCGATAATCACCGCTGAAAAGCTTAAAGCTTCGAAGAATATAAATGCAGTTAAAGAACTTGAATAAAAGGAGAAGAGAGGTAAAAAGATGTTAACAGATCCTTCAATCGAGAAACTCAAAGAGAAGTCAGCAAGTCCTTACGATCTTACTGTTTTGGTAAGTAAGCGTGCAAGAGAACTGACAGAGGGCGCACAGCCCATGATCGACGACGAGAATGCAGCAAACGTTGTATCGCTTGCCTGCCGCGAAGTCGCAGCCGGTAAGGTAGTCGCAGTCAAGGGTGATGTTGAGGACGAGGCAGTTATTCCGATCACCAGGGAAGAGAAGATCAGAAGAAGAGAAGAGGCCGAGAACAAGAGAAGAATGCTCGAAGAAGAAAGAGCAGAGAAAATGTCAGTTGCAGGCGGTCTCAACTCCAAAGGCCTTGATGATCTCGTAGATGCACTTGCAAGCGACAGCGCTTCCGAGGAAGAGGAGATCGTTTACGAAGGCGACGCTGAAGTAGATACTTCAGAAGATGAAGAATAATCTCAAGGGAGAATAAGATTTAATATGGCAGTAGAGAAAACAATGGATAAGATAGTCTCTCTTGCAAAAGTAAGAGGCTTTGTATATCCGGGTTCTGACATCTACGGGGGTCTTGCTAATTCATGGGACTATGGCCCGTTGGGTGTTCAGCTTAAGAATAATGTTAAAGCCGCATGGTGGAAGAAGTTCGTCCAGGAAAGTCCTTATAACGTAGGACTTGATGCGGCAATAATCATGAATCCGAAGACATGGGTCGCTTCAGGCCACGTCGGCGGATTCTCCGATCCTCTTATCGACTGCAAGCAGTGCAAGGCACGTCAGAGAGCAGATAATCTCGTTGAGGACTGGAATAAGGAGAATGGCATAGAGAACGTACCCGTCGAGGGTATGAGTCCCGAGGAGATGGTTGCTTACATCAGGGAGAACAACATTCCCTGCCCTGTGTGCGGCGGACACAACTTCACAGATATCCGTAAGTTCAATCTCATGTTCAAGACATTCATCGGTGTTACCGAGGATGCTACATCTGAAGTTTATTTAAGACCTGAGACAGCCCAGGGTATCTTCGTTAACTTCGCAAACGTTCAGCGTTCTGCAAGAAAGAAGCTTCCTTTCGGTATATGCCAGATCGGTAAATCCTTCAGAAACGAGATCACTCCCGGCAACTTCATCTTCCGTACAAGAGAGTTCGAGCAGATGGAATTAGAGTTCTTCTGCGAGCCCGGCACGGATCTTGAATGGTTCGATTACTGGAAGACATTCTGCCACGACTGGCTCATCGGCCTTGGCATCAAGGAAGAAGAACTCCGTACAAGAGACCACGCTAAAGAAGAGCTTGCTTTCTATTCAAGAGCTACGACAGACTTCGAGTTTGCTTTCCCGTTCACAGACTGGGGCGAGCTCTGGGGTATTGCTGACCGTACCGACTACGATCTTAAGCAGCATATGGAATTCTCCAAGCAGGATCTCACATATTTCGATCCGGTTAAGAACGAGAAGTACATCCCTTACGTTATCGAACCTTCGCTCGGTGCTGACCGTGTAACTCTCGCATTCCTCTGCTCGGCTTATGACGAGGAGGAGCTCGAAGGCGGCGACGTAAGAACTGTAATGCATTTCCACCCGTTCCTTGCTCCTATCAAGATCGGTGTGCTTCCTCTTTCCGCAAAGCTTACGGACAAGGCTCAGCCTATTTTCGAGAAGCTTTCCAAGAAGTTCATGTGCGAACTTGATGACAGACAGAGCATCGGAAAGCGCTACAGAAGACAGGACGAGATCGGAACACCTTACTGTGTTGTTTATGACTTCGATTCCGAGAACGACGGCTGCGTGACCATCAGAGAAAGAGACTCAATGAAGAATGTCGAGTATGAGCCCGGAAACATCAGATTCCCGATCGACAAACTCGAAGAATTTTTCGCTGACAAGTTCAATTTTTAAGACGCTGTTCTGATACAATAGACAAGATAAGTTTTTGACGGCTAAGGCCATAAGAGAAACAAAAAATAAATTCAATAAATGAAAGGCGGATAAAACTAATGACAAAGTACGTTTACCTGTTCACCGAAGGCAACGGAAACATGCGCGAACTCCTTGGCGGTAAGGGCGCTAACCTTGCTGAGATGACAAACATCGGACTCCCTGTTCCCCAGGGTTTCACGATCAGCACAGAGGCATGCACAAAGTATTACGAGGACGGCCGTCAGATCAATGACGAGATCATGGCTCAGGTCATGGAGTACATCGTAAAGCTTGAGGAGATCACAGGAAAGAAGTTCGGCGATCTCGAGAACCCGCTCCTTGTTTCCGTAAGATCCGGCGCAAGAGCTTCCATGCCGGGCATGATGGATACTATCTTAAACCTCGGACTTAACGAGCAGGTTGTAGACGTTATCGCTACAAAGTCCAATAACCCCAGATGGGCTTGGGATTGCTACAGAAGATTCATCCAGATGTATTCTGACGTAGTTATGGAAGTAGGTAAGAAGTACTTCGAAGAACTCATCGACAAGATGAAGGCTGACAGAGGAGTTACACAGGACGTCGAGCTCACAGCTGACGACCTCAAGGAACTCGCTTCACAGTTCAAGGCTGAGTACAAGGCTAAGATCGGTTCAGACTTCCCCACAGATCCTAAGGAGCAGCTCATCGGCGCTATCAAGGCCGTATTCAGATCCTGGGACAACCCGAGAGCAAACGTATACAGAAGAGACAACGATATCCCTTATTCATGGGGTACGGCAGTTAACGTTCAGTCCATGGCATTCGGTAACATGGGTGACGACTGCGGTACGGGCGTTGCTTTCACAAGAGACCCGGCTACAGGCGAGAAGGGACTTTTCGGTGAGTTCCTTACAAACGCTCAGGGTGAGGACGTTGTTGCAGGCGTTCGTACTCCTATGAAGATAGCTGAGATGGAGCAGAAGTTCCCCGAGGCTTTCGCACAGTTCACAAAGGTATGCGAGACTCTCGAGACACACTATCGCGACATGCAGGATATGGAGTTCACAGTAGAGCACGGTAAGCTCTTCATGCTCCAGACAAGAAACGGTAAGAGAACAGCTCAGGCTGCCATGAAGATCGCCTGCGACCTGGTTGACGAGGGCATGAGAACACCTGAAGAGGCAGTTGCAATGATCGATCCCCGTAACCTCGACACACTCCTTCACCCTCAGTTCGATCCCGCTGCACTCAAGGCTGCAGAGGCAATCGGCAAGGGACTCGGCGCTTCTCCGGGAGCTGCATGCGGTAAGATCGTATTCACTGCAGACGATGCAGTTGCATGGCACGACAGAGGTGAGAAGGTTGTCCTCGTAAGACTCGAGACATCTCCTGAAGATATCACGGGCATGAAGGCAGCTGAGGGTATCCTCACAGTACGCGGCGGTATGACATCACACGCTGCAGTTGTCGCAAGAGGCATGGGTGAGTGCTGCGTATCCGGCTGCGGCGAGATCGCAATGGACGAGGCTAACAAGCAGTTCACACTCGCAGGCAAGACATTCAAGGAAGGTGACATAATCTCCCTCGACGGTTCTACAGGTAAGATCTACGACGGAGCTATCGCTCAGGTTGATGCAGATCCCAACAACGGCTACTTCGGCCGCATCATGAAGTGGGCAGACGAGTTCAAGAGACTCGAAGTACGTACAAATGCTGATACACCCAACGATGCCAAGAAGACTCGTGAGCTCGGTGCTGAAGGTATCGGTCTCTGCCGTACAGAGCACATGTTCTTCGGTGAAGGCAGGATCGATGCATTCCGTGAAATGATCTGCTCCGATACAGTTGAAGAGCGTGAAGCTGCTCTCGAGGTTATCCTTCCCATGCAGCAGTCCGACTTCGAAGCTCTCTATGAGGCATTGGAGGGCCATCCCGTTACGATCAGATTCCTTGACCCGCCGCTTCACGAATTCGTTCCTACAGAAGAGGCTGACATCAAGGCTCTGGCTGACAAGAAGGGCAAGTCCGTTGAAGACATCAAGACACTTATCTCTTCTCTCCACGAGTTCAACCCCATGATGGGTCACAGAGGATGCCGTCTCGCAGTTACATATCCTGAGATCGCTAAGATGCAGACAAGAGCAGTTATCCGCGCTGCTATCAATGTCAACGCTAAGCATCCCGACTGGAACGTAACA
>JAIKWL010000073.1 GCA_024684815.1 Saccharofermentans sp.
GAACACCGGACTTTGCGCAAGAACGCTTAAATCTGCGAAGTGCACTGTCAAGGGACTCGCCTTCCTTAACTTTAATCTCAGACATCTTTATCCCCCCTCTCTTCGCGTGGAATTAAAACTCGCATATTATATAGGACGCACACACCAAAGTCAATTATTCAGACGTTTTTAGGACTTATATATCTGTCAGCGAATAAAAAACGGCAAAGCATCTTTTACGATGAATGCTAAGATAACGCCGATCGAGATTGCGGGAGCAAGTGATAAAGCTCTCTTTTTCGATTTGCATACTAAGGCAAAAACAATGCCTGTTACAAGCGAAATGCTTACTGCCATTACAGAACCCTTAAAGCCCAGGAAGAGCATCAGGCACATGGCCAGTTTAACCGGTCCGTAACTGACCTTCGAACCTTTATTTATCTTCCCGATTATAGCGGTTGCCAGTGCCATCAATACTCCGAGGCAGGCGGATGAAATAATTCCTTCTATGGCAAACTGCTGAATATCATTTCTGAAGCCTGCAGTTATTATCCATACAACAAGTATGGCCACCAGAAAACCGTCAGGTATCACACCCGAATCCCAGTCTGCCAGAGAAAGTCCCAAAAGCAGCATTTCAAGTGCCAGGACAGCCACCACAACTGCATCAACAGATCCGTGAAGGGCAAGTGTACCGGCAAATAACAATCCCAATAATATCTCGAAAATAAGGTCTCTGGGAGGGACTTTCGACCCGCAGTATCTGCACTTTCCTTTGAGTGCAATATAAGAGATTACAGGGAAAAGATCAGCCGTGGATAACTCGTGTCCGCATGTATCACAGTGGCTGTGTCCTCTTATCCAGTCCTCATTCCTTACAACACGCCAGGCTGCACATGTTATAAAACTTGCGAAAACAGCTCCGAACATAAATGCCAGAATGATCAGATATATACCTACAAATGGTATCTCGAATAAAGGATAAGAAAAAGTCATGACCCTGTCACCCTCCGTGGTCAAAGAATTGTTCCTGATTATGATAGCAACTGATTATCTAATTTTATGTTTGCATATTATAGGTGTCAAATTCATATTGCAGTCTATACACCGGCACAAACTTAAATACATCCGGCCTCCACTATAAAAAAGTATGCTTTTTAAAAGTGAAAGAAACATGATCCCGGCTTCAGATAGGGGTAAATGCCCCGAAAAAGGCTCTGTAACAATGTTACAGAGCCTGCAAATACATTATTTTAAGGCTTTTGATCAAACCGTGATAGTGAGCGGTCTCTTTCCCGTAAGTCTTGATGTAAGGTCATCCGGCTGACCAAGACCGACATAAAGGTTAACATTGCCATCAGGAATGATGCGTTCGCCATCTTCATTAACGACCGTGAAGCTTTCCTTTGATACAGCAATATCGATATTTGCCGTTGCACCTGCTTCAAGAGTTACTCTTGTAAATGCCACAAGCCTTGTGTTCTTTACTTCATTGGGATCATCGGCTTTCATATAGACTTGGACAACTTCCGTTGCATCAATATCACCGCTGTTCCTGATCGAGACTTTAATGGTAAGCCCGTTATCCTTAGGATCTTCGCCAAAAGCCTCAGCTGATATGATATCCATGTTGCCGTAAGTAAGGCCGAATCCGAACGGATAAAGCGGATCTGACTCAAGATAACGGTAAGTCCTGCCCTTCATCGAATAATCCTCGAAGTCGGGAAGATCGTTCGTATCCTTATAGAAGGTTACCGGCAGCTTGCCGGAAGGATTGACCTTACCGAAAATGATATCACCTATAGACTGACCGCCTCTCGCACCGGGATACCAGGCCTGCAGAATTGCAGAGGAACTGTCAGCAAGGGCACTTAAATCCATGCAGGATCCTGCCATAACCACAGTTATAAAAGGCTTTCCTGACTTGATCACGGTATCAATAAGTTTTCTCTGTGTCTTTGGGAACAGAAGGTCAGGTTTATCACCAGATTTATACTGGTTGCCCTCGTCTCCTTCTTCGCCTTCCAATGTCTCGTTAAGCCCTATTACGAGGATAACAAGGTCAGCTCTCTTCATTACAGCCTCTGCTTCAGCGATCCTGTGATACTCACGTGAGAGCACATCAGGCTTGGTAAGGCTGAGATCACAGCCTTCGGAATAGAGGATCCTCGTATCTTCGCCGGCGGCATTTCTAATACCCTCTAATGCTGTTATGTACTCAGAAGAAGTGCCATAGTAATTACCGACAAGGCATGCTCTGGAATCAGCATTAGGACCTATAACTGCGATGACTTTATTCTTATCCTTATCAACAGGAAGAATGCCGTCGTTTTTGAGCATGACGATACTCTCATCTGAAGCTCTTTTGGCAACTGCGATATTTTCTTTTGTCTCAACATCAAGATATGTAAGACCGTCAAATTCAGTCTCATCGAACATGCCGAGTATAAACCTTGTGGTAAAGAGCCTTACTGCTGCTCTTCTGATAGTTTCTTCGGTTACAAGACCTTTGTTATAGGCCTTCATGAGATGGAGATATGTACAGCCGCAGTTAAGATCGCACCCCTTATTAAGAGCAAGTGCAGCACTCTCCTCGTTGTTTTTTGTGACCTTATGGCGCTCATGAAAATCTCTAATAGCCCAGCAGTCAGAAACGATATGTCCTTCGAATCCCCACTTGTCACGGATAATATCCTGAAGATAGGAATGTCCGCAGCAGGGTTCGCCGTTGGTCCTGTTATATGCACCCATTACGGATTCGACCTTTGCTTCTTTGACACAGGCTTCGAATGCAGGCAGATAAGTCTCATTGAGATCTTTAACAGAACATGTTGCATTGAATTCGTGTCTTAAAGCTTCAGGTCCGGAGTGGACAGCAAAATGCTTGGCGCATGCAGCGGTCTTCATATACTCGCCGTCACCCTGAAGTCCTTTTATAAACGGTATTGCGAGCTGTGAGATAAGATACGGATCTTCTCCGTATGTCTCCTGGCCCCTGCCCCACCTCGGGTCTCTGAACAGATTAACGTTGGGAGACCAGAATGTAAGGCCCTTATATATGTCACGGTCATTGTTAGCTTTGTATTCGTTGTATTTTGCGCGGCCTTCCGAAGCACATACTCCGCCGATCTCTTCCATTAATTCGGTATCGAAAGCAGCTCCAAGTCCGATCGCCTGCGGAAAACTCGTAGCCGTGCCGGCTCTGGCAACTCCGTGCAGGGTCTCATTCCACCAGTTATATTCAGGAATACCCAATCTCTCTATAGCGGGAGAATCATACCTTAATTGCGATACAGCTTCTTCGACAGTCATTTTGCCGACAAGTTCCTTAGCTCTCCTGATTGCTTGCTCTCTGTTCATAGATCAGTACTCCTGTCAGATTGATACATTAATTGTATTAGTTTTCGGAAAGCCGTTATATCTTAGTTTTTGCTTAAAATTATACCGATTTTGCTATTTTCGGGCTGATAATATCTTGAATTTGACTATCTGAGCCTCTAAAATTGTAATACTGACTTTATGAGGATAATAGAATGCAATTTAACGACAATTCAGTTCCAGGCAAATATCAGCAGCCGATCGGCAGTTTTGCCGGAAGAATAGTAAGCAATGACGTAGAAGAGGTCGATTTCATACCAGGCTCCAATATGCGAATCTGGTATAACAACCGCTCTGAGGACTACCCTGTCCACAAGCACAGTTGTCTGGAAATAACTATCCCTATCGAAAAGTCCTACACTTATATTTTCGACGACCGCACGATAGTACTGAACGAGAAAGAGATCTTACTCGTACCGCCGGATATGCTCCATAAGATCGCCGGCACAAAATCCGGCATCAGATTTATCTATCTTTTCAATATAGATTTTCTTAAAGGATTCTTCGATTACGAGGAATTCATGAAGATACTTAATGAGCCTCTTCTCATTACTTCAGAGACTCATCCGGATGTCTATAACCTGATACTTGAAAGGTTCATGGAGATAAACGATCTTTACTTCTTCTATTCAACTACTGTAAAAGAGATCGCGATCTTTTCCAAGCTTATGGATATTTTCGGAATGCTTATGAAGAAAGATTATTCAGACAGTCTTTCAGCACCTCATAACGATAAACAGCGCGAAGTCTATATCAAGTTTAAGTCTCTTGCTGAATGGCTCGCTATGCACAGTTCCGAAAATGTCTCTATGGATGAAGCCGCCAACCACGTCGGATATTCAAAATTCCACTTTGCAAGGCTGTTCAAGGAATATACAGGCATGACGTTCAACGACTACCAGACCACATTAAAACTCAAGGAAGTCGAACGTCAGCTCTCCGATACTGACAACCAGATCAGTGATATCGCTCTTTCCTGCGGTTTCAATAACCTTACCTCGTTAAGCCGTTGCTTCAAAAAGCAATACGGCTGTTCACCGTCACAGTTCAGGAACAGGATAAGAAGATCCAGAAAAAAGTAATAACTGCTTAAACTCTGCACCGGGAACTGAAATCATCAGAACCATTAATGTGTGCATTTTCAGTATTTAGACAAAACAAAAGCTGCGTCTTGTGAGGAGGCAATGTCCAAAGACGCAGCTTATTAATTTGTTTTGTCTTCAGCTTAAGCTGAATTCTCACTCAATGAGTGGCAAAAGTCTTATGACTTGACACCGCCCAATGCAACACCTTCTACGATGTATCTTGAGAGGAATGCGTAAACTACGATGAGCGGGAGAACCGTGATGGAAAGTCCCAGGTAGATTGAACCGAATTCTGTTCTGTAGATATCACCGTTGAGCAAGCTGACCATGATAGGAAGTGTATACTTCTGCTTCTTTGTGAGGAGGATCAAAGGCATGAAGAGCTGGTTCCATGAAGCAACATATCCGAAGATTGCCTGTGTGGCAATAGCGGGCTTCATAAGAGGAACAACGATCTGGTTAAAGATTCTGAACTCTCCGGCACCGTCGATTCTTGCAGACTGTACGATCTCCATTGAGAGGGAAGCCTGCAGATACTGTCTCATAAAGAATACTGTCATAGGAGCAGCGATAGCAGGGATGATAAGCATGAAGAGCTTATTTGTTAATCCGATCTTATAAACTGCCTGATAGAAACCGATAGTGGTAATAGTACCCGGAATCATCATGATAGCCATGATCATAGCGTTGAATCCGTCTCTTAATTTCCACTCATAAGCCTGAATGGCATAAGCGGTAAGAGCAGAGAAGTAAACGTTAAGGATCGTGCTGCCCGTTGAGATAATAAATGAATTCACGAAACCCGTGAACGGGTGGAAATCTTTTCCGTTAAATACGTTCCAGTTCTTGATAAGGTTCTGGATGGGGTGCTTCGAAATGAAGGAAACAGCCATCTGCTGAATCTCGGAAGAACTTCTTGTTGCGTTGATAAACATCAAGAAGAACGGGAAAAGCGTCATTATAGAGAAGATAATGGACACGATATAGATAACTACCTTAAGTACATTATCACTTCTATGAATAGATGATTTAGTAGAAATATCAGCCATAGCTTTCACCTCACAATCCCTTTCTTGCAGCTCTTAATTCCTGCTTTCTCAACTTCTTGAGCTTAGCTTCATCCTTATCTCTGAGGATGTAGAACAGGATAGCCGAGAAGAATACGATTACTGCGAACAGGATAAGGCTTGCTGCAGCGGCTCTGTTATAAAGATAACTGCCTGCGAAAGCCTGGTTACGAATATACATGTTTGTTGTGAGACCTGCATTGTTCGCATTCTGTCCGATGAACATCTCCGGGATATCGAACATGTTGAGACCACCGATGAGAGATGTTACGAGAACGAACAAGAGGATCTGACGGATACAAGGAATAGTGATTCTGAAGAATGTCTGAACTCTGTTAGCACCGTCGATTTCAGCAGCTTCGAAGATCTCAGGGCTGATACCGATAACACCTGCGGTGAGGTTTACCATGGTATGACCATACCACTGGAAGAACTGAATGAAAGCGATAATAGTCTTAACAGGCCATTCCTTGAGCAGATACTGGTAAGGTTCTCTTGACTTACCGAAAAATGCAGCAATGTTTCCGAGAGTATCATTGATAGGTCCCTTAGGATACTGGAACATTACGTTGAACAACATAGCAAGTGTTGCAGCTGTAATGATGTTAGGCATATAGAAGAGGATCTTGAATAAGCCCTGCCCCTTAACCTTGGATCTTCTGTCGGTAAACCATGCTGTGAACAAAAGAGCAAATCCGATCTGAGGAATAAAGTTCATAGTCCAGATGATCCAGGTATTCTTAAAAGCCTTCTGGAATGTCTGTGATGCGAGAACCTCTTTAAAGTTCTGATAGATCGGCTTGCCTACTGAAGGAAGGAAATGCCACGAAGTATTGGCAAGACCCTTCAGATCCGTAAACGCAATAACAAAAGTATATACGATCGGATAAAGTGTAAAAATACAGAATGTGATAATAAACGGAAGCGAGAATAGATATCCGTACTTCGCGTAATTAACTAGTTTTTTGTTTCTCATTAAATTACAGCCTCCTCAAAGTTTTAAAAAGCGGCAGGGTAAATACCTGATCTACCCTGCCGCCACAGCATCTAAAACTTAGATCTGATTAGAAAGAGAGAGTATCGTTTACCTTTGTCTTGAATGCATCGATAGCGCCGTCTCTATCTAATTCGCCGTTTGAGTACATGTTAACAGCATCTCTCCAAGCGCTGTTGATTGTCTCATCGTACTCTGTCATGCACTTACCGGAAGCATACTTGTTGCCCTCGATGAATGCAGGGAAGATGTTCTGACCACCGCAGATGTCAACTTCGCCGTTGGACTTAGCCATTACAGTAGCAGAAGCTACGCAGTCCTTTGTTCCGACTTCGCCGTCAACCATTGTGCCGTTAGCCCAGAAATACTGAAGTCCTGTGTCTGAAGAATCAAGTGTTACCCACTCGATGAACTCAGCAACGCCTTCCTTGTTGTCTGTGTCCTTGTTAGCGATGAGGTATGTACCACCCCAGTAGAAGCCAACCGGAGGAGCGCAAACTCTCCAGTCACCGAATGTACCCTCGCCAGACTCGAAAGAACCACCGCAGTTGTCCTTCATGGAGTAGTTGAGGAGCCATGCAGGTCCGAAGAAGCAGAATGCATTGTGCTCAGATGTTCCGTTCATGTCAGCAAACCAAGCGGGCTGCCAGTCAGAAGAAAGGTTAGACCAGCCGTTGTCCTTGAGCTGCTTGGAGATGTCGAGGAATGCTTCTCTCTCAGGAGAGATAGTAAGCTCGCCATTTACAACCCAACCAGTAGAAGAGCTGTTCTCAACAGAGTGCCAAACGTCACCGTCACCGGAAACGATAGGATATCCAGCTTCCTTAAGCTTAGCAGCTGCTTCCCAGAACTTATCCCATTTCTGTGTACCAGCGCCAACGATCTTCTCGATCTCAGCCGGATCATCTGTACCGAAAACTTCCTTAGCGATGGAAGCTCTGTAGATCATAGCACCACCAGTTGCCTGATAACCAAGACCTACAACCTCGCCATTACGAGAACCGATGTCGATTGTGTAGGGAGCAATTCCTGCCTCAGCGATCTTTGCATCTACATCAATTCCGAGATCCTTGTAAGTAGCAGCAAACTGAGAAGCAGAACCCTGTGTGTACTTAAGTACGAAAGCTGCCTCTGCTGTGTAGATATCAGGAGCATCCTGACCGCCAGCTGCGAGAGCTGCGTCGAGAGCGGGCTGATATGCACCGTTTGTTGTAGCGATGATCGTTACGTCAACTGTGTACTTCTCACCGAATTCAGGGTGAAGAGAAATGTACTTGTTAACCATGTTCGGAACCTCATTTGTGAATGACCACAAATTGATGTGCTCAGAACCATTACCAAGATTGAACTTCTCGGGAGTTTCCTCTGTTGTCTCTTCCTCTGAAGACTCAGTGGACTCCTCACCTGATGTAGCAACGGTTTCATCTTCGCCACCAGCTGTTGTTCCCTGTGTAGCACTTGTTTCAGTTGTAGTACAACCAGCTGCAAAAGCTGCAACCATTGCTACAGAAAGAACACTGGCAATAACCTTTTTCATAAAGTTTCCTCCTTAATGAAATTGTGTAAGGCCTTGTGGCCCTACTACACTGTAATATTAGTCAAAAACGAAATATGTTTCTCCACATTTCTTGCTACAATTTGACCACATTTATACAAATATTGCTTTCATTGAGTAAATTGTACAATTTTTGCTCTCGCAAAGGTTAAATTGCATAAATTTTGAGTCAGAGATATCCGTTTGCACAAAGTCCCCTATGCTTCGTTTGTAGCATTCGCATAAAATAATTAGATTCTTTTGATTATTTCCGAACACAGACAGCTCCCGGCACCGGTCATTCAAGTTATTCACGCAACTGTTATTAAGTATGATATTATTTCGTATATTTATATAAACGGAGAAAACTATGGCTTCTTCTTTTTTCAACCCAAAGAGCAAAGCAACCAGGTTCCTTACGGGACTGTGCAATCTTATTATAGTTAACTTATTATTTATGATTTCCTGTGTGCCCGTATTCACTATCGGAGCATCCGTTACCGCTTTATACAGGATCACGATAGCCATCGTTGCAGGAGATAATCCGGCTATCTGGAGAGATTACCTTAAGTCATTCCGTGATAATTTTGTTAAAGCCTTATTATTATCACTTATATATATCTCTCTTACCGCTTTCTTCCTCTTTGAGATCTACATGGTCAACAACTGGCTTGATAAGCAGTTTTTCTGGGCACAGTATCCGGCTTACTTTTTCCTCATAATGATATTTGCATCGGCATGCTATTCATTCCCGCTTCTTGCCTGGTTCCATGAGACAATTCCGCAGCTTCTCAAGAATTCGGTCCTTCTTGCTATTACTAACCTGCCGACTACTATTATGTTTATAGTCTTTACCGGCGGTCTGGGTTATCTGCTCTATGAGGCCACGACGATCACTATGAGCTGCATGATCCTCATGGGTTTTTCATTCATGGCTTTCTTCTTTTCGCTTTTCCTCAAAAGGATATTCAACAAACTCGGTGCGGATATCTCTTTTGATGATGAAAAAAGAATTGATACGGATAAGTAATAACTCAGCAGACCGACTTTGCATACCTGACTAGTTCCTTATCCTTGTCAGTATATACGCCATCTCTTTGCGTCCAGTTCTCCATCTGTTCGGCAAATGTCCATGTTATGCCTGGTCTCTCCCAAACTGTCTCCGCGCCATGATCTACTGCAAACTTGGCAGCTTCAATGATCCCGTCGGTCGTCTCGCCGGGATTGATCCAGGGCTCAAAATCATCGTCGTAACTGTATAGAAAACACCAGTAGCTTTCATCAGCAAAAGACTCGAGTGAATGGTCCATTACCAGATTATCGAAAACCCTCTTCTCGTCAAATCTTGCGCCGTGATCATATGCGATCTCCATTACCTCAACGCTGCAGCTCCTGACACCGAATTCCAGCAAAGTAGTATTATTAATATCCCTGTAGTAGATGAGTTCGGGATGGTCGTCGAGAAGCTTATCGAGACCGTCCATATCTTTCTTTCTGAGAAGATCCTGCATACGGTTTACATAAGTCATATTGACCGTAACAGTGCCTCCGTCATAGGTCTCGAATTCCCTGAAATGATTTTGGACAGCAGTAACGCTCAAAAAGACTATCGTGACGATCGCAGGTATCGCCGACAATACCAAAAGTATGATTCCCGGGATCTTTTTCTTCTTGCGCAACAACACAAGACCGACGATTAATTCCACTAAAGCTATAGCATAAGCGATCAATGCAATGATAATAAAGATTGCAGCCAAGAACATTCCTGCAAATGCCATAAATATATCTCCTATCCTTTTTCCGATTTTTCATTATAACTCAACTGAACAAAGGGGGAGAACACGGGTTGATCATTTGTACCGGCTCAAATTATTTAATGATGAGATCCCGGAATAAAAGAAGGAGCTGCCTCAAAAGAGACAACTCCTCTGTTTTTGAGTCTTTTTGGATCTAATATCAGATCTTTGCTTTGATCTGGTTATAGATTCCTTCTGCATCAAGCTGGAATTCCTTCATGAGGGCGCCAGCCGGGCCGCTCTTACCGAATCTGTCATAGACGCCGATCTTTGTAACCTTAACAGGATACTCTTCAGCAAGAACATCACATACGGCGCTTCCCAATCCGCCGATAACAGAATGCTCTTCAACTGTGAATACTCTGTTAGTCTTCTTTGCGAACTCAAGGATAGTATCCTTGTCGATGGGCTTGATAGTGTGGATGTTAACGACTGCTGCATTGATGCCGTCAGCAGCTAACTTTTCAGCTGCGCCAAGAGCCTCAGCTACGCAAACGCCGCAGGCGAAGATGACCATGTCTGTTCCGTCCTTGATGACAACAGCCTTGCCAACCTCGAACTTGTAGTCAGGCTTGTCATTGATTACCGGTACTGCAGCTCTTCCGAATCTCATATAGAAAGGTCCTTCTGTCTCAGCAGCAGCAAAAACAGCAGCCTTGGCTTCGATATCGTCGGAAGGAACGATAACCGTCATTCCGGGGATCGTTCTCATAAGAGCGATATCCTCGAGACACTGGTGTGAAGCACCGTCCTCACCTACAGTGATACCTGCGTGTGTAGCACCGATCTTAACGTTGAGGTGAGGATAACCGATGGAGTTTCTTACCTGCTCAAAGTTTCTTCCTGCTGCGAACATAGCGAAAGAAGAAACGAAGGGGATCTTGCCGCATGTGGAAAGACCTGCAGCGATGCCTGTCATGTTAGCTTCAGCGATACCGCAGTCGATATGACGGTCAGGGAAAGCCTTCTTGAATGTTGAAGTCTTTGTTGCGCCTGCGAGGTCAGCATCAAGAACTACAACATCGGGATTCTTCTGACCAAGCTCTGCAAGTGCGTTACCATAACTTTCGCGTGTAGCGATCTTTTTTACTTCACCGTCTGCCATACTCATGCCTCTCCTATCTTTGCAATCTGCTCGTCAAGCTCTTTTATAGCCTGCTCGTACTCTTCATCGTTAGGAGCCTTGCCATGCCAGCCTGCCTGATTCTCCATGTAGGAAACGCCCTTGCCCTTTGTTGTCTTCATGATGATGGCTGTAGGCATTCCCTTGCATTCCTTAGCCTTAGCAAACGCATCTCTGATCTGATCGAAATCGTGACCGTCAATGCAGATTACGTTGAAGTTGAATGCTTCGAGCTTCTTGTCGATCGGATAAGGTGAGCATACGTCGTCGATCTTACCGTCGATCTGAAGTCCGTTGTTATCGATGATAACTGTGAGGTTATCGATCTTCTTTGCACCTGCAAACATGAATGCTTCCCAGATCTGGCCTTCCTGGATCTCACCGTCACCGGTAAGAGCATAAACTCTGTAGGAATCACCGTTAAGCTTAGCTGCGAGAGCCATACCTACTGCAGTGGAAACACCCTGGCCTAATGAACCTGTGCTCATATCAACGCCGGGAGTCTCAGTCATGCAGGGATGTCCCTGAAGGTATGAACCGAGCTTTCTTAATGTTGTGAGGTCTTCAACGGGGAAGTAACCTCTGTTAGCAAGTGTTGAATAAAGACCCGGAGCCGTATGACCCTTGGATAATACAAACCTGTCTCTGTTAGGATCCTTAGGATTCTTGGGATCGATATTCATCTCTTCGAAATAGAGATATGTGAACATATCTGCTGCGGAAAGTGATCCGCCCGGATGGCCGGACTTTGCACTGTGAACAGCTGTAACAATGCCCTTGCGGACATTAGCTGCTGTGAGTTGAAGTTCTTTGTTGTTCATTTAAGAATTACCCTTTTCTTATAGATTTTTTCTTATATTCTGAAAGCTTTGTTTTCATAGGTCAGCCTGACCTACAAGAGATCAGGCTGCACGTTTATGAACCAAAACTGTATCAGTTGAACGGAGCGTTAAAAGGATTCTCCTTCGGATATCTGTCGCCTGCGGGCTTGTTGTAGCCGATGTCGCAAGGGCAGATTCCGAGATATGTGAAGAGGTTGTAGAGAGCCTTTCCATAGTGACCGAATGCAACTGCGCCGTGATGAGGGAAGTTCTTCTCGATAAGGAAGTATCTGTAGAATCTGCCCATCTCCTTAATAGCGAAAACGCCGATGCCGCCGAAGGACTTGGTAGCAACAGGGAGAACCTCACCCTCTGCAACGTAAGCTCTGATCTGGCCGTCAGATGTGGACTGCAGTCTGTAGAATGTGATGTCGCCGGGAGCGATGTCGCCCTCGAGAGTTCCGTTTGTAACCTCTACAGGGAGAGCACGAGCCATGATCATCTGGTTCTTCATCTCGCAGAAAGCAAGCTTCTTTGAGCATGTGTTACCGCAGTGGAAGCCCATGAATGTATCAGTGAACTTGTAATCGAACTTGCCCTTGATGGACTCGTCGTACATATCGTGAGGTACGGAGTTATTGATGTCGAGGAGAGTAACGATGTCTTCGGAGATGACATATCCGAGGTACTCGGAAAGTGCGCCGTAGATATCAACTTCGCAGGAAACAGGAATACCCATACCTGTCAGACGGCTGTTGACATAGCAAGGAACGAACTTGAACTGTGTCTGGAATGCAGGCCAGCACTTTCCTGCGATTGCAACATACTTCTTAGAACCCTTGTGCTTCTCAACCCAGTCAAGGAGTGTGAGCTCATACTGAGCGAGCTTCTCGAGGATCTCAGGCTTCTTGTTTCCGGCACCGAGCTCTTCTTCCATTTCCTTAACCTTTGCAGGGATCCTCTCGTCGCCTTCATGATTCTTGAAGGATTCGAAAAGGTCGAGCTCAGAGTTCTCTTCGATCTCAACACCCATTCTGTAGAGAGGCTCGATAGGTGCGTTGCATGCGAAGAAGTTCTGCGGACGGGGTCCGAAAGAAATGATCTTCAAATTCTTCATAGCATAGAGAGCTCTAGCTACAGGAATGAAGTCCTTGATCATGTCAGCACACTCTTCTGCGTTTCCGACAGGATACTCAGGGATGTATGCGTTTACGCCACGGATCTTGAGGTTGTATGAAGCATTGAGCATACCGCAGTAAGCGTCGCCTCTGCCGCCAACCAGGTCATTCTGTGTTTCTTCAGCTGCTGCGCAGAACATAACGGGGCCATCCCACTGCTGAGCGAGCATTGTCTCTGAGATCTCAGGTCCGAAGTTTCCGAGGTATACGCAAAGAGCGTTGCATCCTGCAGCTTTGATGTCTGCAAGAGCCTGCTGCATATGGATCTCAGACTCAACGATGCAGATAGGGCACTCATAAATGTCATCAGCACCATACTTTTCGGTAAAAGCCTTAACAAGAGCCTTTCTTCTGTTTACGGAAAGTGATTCCGGGAAGCAGTCACGGGATACTGCTACGATAGCGAGTTTAACGTCGGGTGCGTTAAATAATTTCTTTGACATGTTAGATTTCCTCCATCTGTTTTTTTGTCACGTTGACTTCAATATTAGCACCAATGAGTCCGGGGAAATGTCCCTTCTCACCGGGAGCGTCGGGATGAGCGATAAGCCACTTATTCTTAGCCGTAAGGAGCTTATCTTCGCTGTCTGACTCTGCCAGACAATCGATGTGATCTTCTTCGAGATCAAAGTTTGTTCCGTAAGGAAGGATTACGCCGACCATAAAGCCGTCATCCTCGATTCCGCAGGGAGCATAGTGAAGAGTTGTAGCATAAAGCTCGACAGCTGTGCCCTTACGGATATGGAATGCTTCGATCTTGGATGTGTCATACTGAAAATCGTCTGTAATATCCTGCTGGGAACCCAAAAGAAGGATGCAGTCTGTAGCAGCTACATTGACCTCAGAAGATCTGTGATACTCAACAGCGTTGAGAAGAGAGTTGTGACCTGCACAGTAACCTGTCTCAAGCTTTAACTCACCGCCGAAAAGTCTGCTGACACCGACCTTTGCAGATGCCTCTTCAAGAGATGCAACCGTAGGCTCATAAGCTACGCCTTCTGCGGGAAGAGCGATATTGTTAAGTGCCTCGATAACAGGTGCAAAATCGATGTTCTTGACGATTCTTCCGTACTTTTTGAAATTAGAAGAAGTTGCCTCGTAAATTACCATATACCTGCCTCCTTACATGCGGGATAGATTTTTGAGAACTCTTTATATCTTTCATCGTATTTAGCAACGAGCTCAGGATCAGGTACTACGGAAACATGCTTTGAAACCGTAGCTGCGCAAGCGTCTGCAACAGAAGCATACTCACCGCATGCAACAGCTGCGAGGAGAGCGCCGCCCATTGCGGGGCCTTCGTCATTCTCTGTCTGTGTAAGCTCGATACCCAATACGTTAGATACGATCTTGCACCAGAGCTTGGACTTAGCGCCGCCGCCGCAGATAGAGGAACTCTTGATATCAAGCCCCATCTTCTTAGCGCACTCGAAAGAATCTCTCAGAGCGAACGCAACGCCTTCCATGACTGCAAGAGTCATATCTTTTCTTGTTGTATCCATGGACATGCCGATGAACATAGCGCGGCAGTCAGGGTTGTTGAGAGGAGATCTCTCACCCATGAGGTAAGGCAGGAAGAAGATCTTGTTTGTGCCGAGGGCATCAAGGCCTTCCTGTTCCTTGGCATAATCTGCCGTACCGATGATCTCTTCCATCCACCACTTGTTGCAGCTTGCTGCAGAGAGCATGCATCCCATGAGATGGAAGCCGCCGTCAGCGTGGTCAAATGCATGGAGAGAGTTTGCATCATCATTCTTGAATGTATCGGAGGAGATGAATATCGTTCCGGATGTGCCGAGGGAGATATTGCATCCGCCGTTGCCGATGATCCCCATACCTACGGCCGCTGCAGCATTATCGCCTGCACCTGCTGCGATAACGCAGTCCTTGCTGATGCCGAGCTTCTCAGCGATCTCAGGAAGGATCTTGCCAATAGGTTCATAGCTCTCGAATACCTGAGGAAGCCACTCGGGCTTCATGTCAAGGATCTTTAGCATCTCGTCGGACCACTTTCTGTTCTCGCAGTCGAAGTAGAGCGTGCCTGAAGCATCAGATACGTCTGTAGCGAAAACACCGGAAAGTCTGTATGCGAGATAATCCTTAGGGAGAAGGATCTTAGCGATCTTCGCAAAATTGTCCGGTTCATTCTTATGTACCCACATTACCTTCGGAGCAGTAAAGCCTGCGAAAGCAATGTTGCCTGTGTACTTGGATAAGTTAGCCTTGCCGATCTCGTTGTTGAGATAGTCTGTCTCAACCTGTGATCTACCGTCGTTCCAGAGGATAGCAGGTCTGATGACCTTGCCCTCGCTGTCCAGAAGCGTAAGACCATGCATCTGTCCGCCAAAGCTGATTCCTGCGACTTCATTTCCGTCGATACCGTCAAGGAGCTTTGCAAGTCCCTTCATGGAACCGTCGAACCAGTCTTCAGGATTCTGTTCAGACCAGCCGGTCTGAGGGAAATTTACGGGGTAACTCTCAGAAACAGTTCTGACGATCTCTCCCCCGCTCTTCATCAACAACAGTTTTACTGCTGATGTGCCGAGATCAATTCCGATGTAATACATATGAACCTCCCGATTCGCAAAATAGTTCAAATAACATAGTAAAGGATTCGACCCGAAATTGCAGAATTCAAATTGCAAGTATTCATATTAAATATTTATATATAATAGACAAATTTGTACATATCTTGCGATTGAGTTTTGATCCATTTTTGCTATGTCTGAAAACGGTTAACTCTTGCGCCGCAATGTTTTCGGGATTTAGCGCGCGCGAAAAAGCGCCATTTTTTACCAAAATTGCTATACAAATCTTGCGGGGTAAAATCTAGTGAAAAATGTGGCAAAAAGTTGTATTCCGGCGGCAGTCCTGCCCCATTTCCGGACGCGTGAAAGATACCGATATTGCGGTGACCGATGAGGCACACAATGCGGCTGTGCCTCATTCCTGCTGCATTATTTTCTGTTTTTCGATAAATAATGAGGCAACCGGTGCGGGAACGCCGCATCACTTGCCGCATTCACGAGTCATTCTGCACCGATTTCTCGAGTCATCCCGCACCGCTTTCACAAAGCAGATCCCGTGAAGCTCTTAAGCAAAAGAAACGGCCGGGGACTGCCCGGCCGCGTGAAGTTAACTTAATCTGCTGATCACTTGATGTCAGCGTGATAGTCCTGGAGTGCCTTGACCTCGAAAACTCTTTCCTTCGCTGCCTTGATACCCTCAGCGCATGCCTTTGCGGCAGCCATCGTAGTGATGTAAGGGATGTGCTGGCGGATCGCATCCTTACGGATGTAGGAGTCATCGTGAGCTGAAGTCTTGCCGGCAGGTGTGTTGATGACAAGATCGATGTCACGGTTGAGGATCATGTCGCCGATGTTAGGTCTGCCCTCGTAGAGCTTCTTGACCTTCTCTGCTTCAATGCCTGCCTTGATGATCATGTCATATGTGCCGCCGGTCGCAAGGATCTTGAATCCGAGATCAGCGAACATCTGAGCTACTTCAACAAGGTCAACCTTATCAAGATCAGATACGGACAGGAGAACTTTGCCCTCGAGCGGAAGCTCTGTCTTTGTTGCTTCCTGAGCCTTGAAGCTTGCCTCGCCGAAGTGGCTTGCAAGACCTAATACCTCACCTGTAGATCTCATCTCAGGTCCTAATACCGGGTCAACTTCCTGGAACATGTTGAACGGGAAGACTGCTTCCTTAACTCCATAGTGAGGGATCACCTTGTCGTGAAGTTCCGGTACAGGTGACGGTCTGCCTGTAAGGTGGCTTGTCATGATATCAGTAGCGATCTTTACCATGTTGGTGCCTGTAACCTTGGATACGAGCGGCACGGTTCTGGATGCACGCGGGTTAGCCTCGAGAACGAATACTACACCGTCTTCGATCGCATATTGCATGTTCATGAGACCGACAACGTTCATCTCGACTGCGATCTTTCTTGTATATTCCTTAATAGTCTCAACGATCTCGGGTGAGAGATTCTTTGAAGGCAGGATGCATGCGGAGTCACCGGAGTGGATTCCGGCAAGCTCGATGTGCTCCATAACAGCGGGAACATAGCAGTTTGTGCCGTCAGATATCGCATCTGCCTCGCACTCGGTTGCGTGATGCAGGAAACGGTCGATGAGGATCGGTCTGTCAGGTGTAACGCCGACTGCGGCATTCATGTAGACTCTCATCATCTCGTCGTCGTGAACAACTTCCATTCCTCTTCCGCCGAGAACGTAAGAAGGACGTACCATTACAGGGTAGCCGATCTTGTTTGCGATAGCGATAGCCTCATCGGCATTGACTGCCATTCCTGCCTCAGGCATCGGGATGCCCAGACGGTTCATCATGGCACGGAAGTGATCTCTGTCTTCTGCAAGGTCGATAGTCTCAGGTGTTGTACCGAGAATGTTTACGCCGTTTGCCTTGAGGGAAGCTGCGAGGTTCAGAGGTGTCTGGCCGCCGAACTGTGCGATAACGCCAAGAGGCTTCTCC
>JAIKWL010000065.1 GCA_024684815.1 Saccharofermentans sp.
ACTGTGTAGCTTACTGATACATCGAAGCCTGCTGCCGTATGCAGTGTCTCTTCGATCGTATATTTCTTTGTATAGTCAGATACTTGAATTGGTGTCTTAAGTTCATACTCTCCTGCTGCCGTCTGGATAAAGTCTTTGCCAAGAGCATAAGAACCAACGATCGTATTTCCATCCTTAACTACGAATGTAAGACCCTTAAGATCCTCTTCCGTTACTTCTCCCTTTATCGTCTTCGTAATGTTGATGTATCCGGGAATATGTGTGTAGTCGTTCTCATAAGCTACTACTGTCGGATTCTTGGAATCCTGGCTTACAGTATTAAGTGTTGCTGTCTCGCCTGTCTGCTTTGCTCCGCCATCCACTGTGTAGCTTACTGATACATCGAAGCCTGCTGCCGTGTGCAGTGTCTCTTCGATCGTATATTTCTTCGCATAATCAGATACGGTTATAGGTGTCTTAAGTTCGTAAACATCAGAACTATTCTTTACGAAGTCCTTTCCAAGAGCATAAGAACCAACGATCGTATTTCCATCCTTAACTACGAATGTAAGACCCTTAAGATCCTCTTCCGTTACTTCTCCCTTTATCGTCTTCGTGATGTTGATGTATCCGGGAATTACCTTTCTGTTATAGAAAGCACCAAGATCAAATCTGTTGCCAACTACATCAATCCAATCTGATTCTTTGTCTGATCCCCAAACACCATTTGTTGAATAAAGGATGAGATTATTCGAATCATCGCCGATATACGTTCTTGACTGAGCAACGAAATCAATAGTTCCGTTTTTATCTGCCTTAGCTCTGAGTCTGACATCAATATAGCCAACATTATTCACATAACCCAATACACTCTTATCAGGATTCTCGGAAATTCTGAAATAGAAATCTCTAGTCTGATTCTTTTCGATCTTATAATGAGAATCTGAACTGTCGGTCCTGATCGTAAGTGTTGGAAATTCAACTACACTCTTGCTGTCAATCGGAATGGTTGCTCTGCTTCCATATGTTTGAGTAAAGGTGCCATCAGTATATTCCTGCCAGTAAAACTCATAGTCTCCATCTTTAAGAATTACCGTATTGTCAACATAAGGTGCTATCTCATTTTTGGTCCTATATTCTGAAGTAAAGTTTTTGTGTGCAACAAAATGCATCTGTCCATTTCCTTCAGACTGCAGTGAACTGTTGGCACCTCCATAGATGTAATGGAACTCACATTTATTCTCTACATTTCCTTTGGTAATGATCCAACCGGAACTAGGGCTTCCTGATACCTTAACTTGTGCATTTTCTTTAGTAATCAAGAAAGTTCCGGCATTACCGGTGATAGTAACATTCGTAGAATTCGGGATATTCCAAATCAACTTCTGAGCCATCTCATGATCTACATAATTATTATGACCGGATATATTACCACTCCAGGTTGTAACAGAAGAATACTTCTCACTGCTTTGCTGCAATCCGGAGCCTGCAGAAGAATAATATTTTGAATCCTTTGCGATAACCTGAACTTTTCCAAGAGTAATAGAGTTACTGCCGGTATAAGTAAAAACAACTACTGTACTAGATCTCTTATTTATATCTAAATAATTTCCACCCGGATCAGAACGCCATTTTCCTAATAGAGTACTAAACTTCGAGTTGTTCAGATCTACATATACAACGCGGTTCTCATAAATGTCTTTATCTAAATCAATGGAAGTTACTTTAGTAGTATTGTTGACTTTAATGACTGATGAATCCAAAACATAATCCGGATTATTAGTGCGCTTTACCATCTTGTCAGATTCATCTTCAGCATGACTAACAATACTGTTAATGTGATAATCGATTTCAGCCTTACTTAATATCGAATAATTAAATTCAGTTGTTTGAGCTACATCATCCTGCTTTTTGACCTTTGACGAATAGTTAGTACTATTACCAAAGATCTCTTTAGCAAAAGTAATGTTAATGTTTTTTACATAAGTGCTGCTTGCGGGTCTGGTTCCATGTACCGTTCCAAATTTAATAGTGCCCATATTACCACGGCCTTGGATCTCACCGATGATAAACTGGGCAGTCTTGGATGTTGTAAGATCGACATCAATATTAGAGTCAACTGTACGCTTATACGAGCTGGTCGCAAGAGTTGTCTCCATATGATCGCTCTGGGTAAAAGAGCGAGCTATGATACCGTAATCTTTCGCACGACCCAGAATAGTTGAATAATTAACGAGGCTTGCCGAATCATATAACGTTGCGGCATTTACAAAAGACTTATTGTCAAAAGGACTCGGATATACCGCTATAGTCCCAAACACAACCGCTCCAGCAACAAACGCTGAAACGATTCTTTTAGCGAAATCTATCATGTTTCCCCACCTGATTTTATATTATCAAACGCAAATATAACATTAATTTAATAATATGTGTTATAAACATTCTAGTATGTTTTGATAAAATTTAAGAAATGACGAAGTCATTCGTTTTCGTTCAGAAAAGAATATGTATTTTGTCGTTTTTATCAAAATATTTTTAATCGATCACAATAAAAAGAGGTGTCTCTTAGTGAATTTCATTCACTTTAGAGACACCCTCTCATAGCTTTTATTCAATAATAATCTTCAGTTCAGATTCTCTTTCGCTTTGAGCGATAAACTCCGAAACCGGTCAAACAAGCTACACCCAATCCAAGGAGTACAACACCCAACATTGCAGCATAACTCATTTGCTCACCTGTTGCAGGCATCGGTGTATTACCTGTTCTTTCAGTCTGATACTTAGGATCCGCCTCGTCTACCATTATGATTGGAGATCCCGATACGATAACCTTTCCACCGTATTCAGCTGAACCATCAGCATTAAGTGTAAATCTGATAGCATCAGCGGTCAGATATGCCTTAGGTGTAACGGTTTCTTTAAGCTCGTATCTTCCAGCCATAAGACCATGCAGAACTGATCTTGATGAATCGACAGTATAGAAAGAAATAGAGGACTTATCAGCAGAAAGCTTGAAAGTAATCTCTTTTCCTCCCTGAGTTACAACAACAGCTGACAGATCATATCCGTCAAGACTGGTAATTGTAAGCTCTGCCTGTGCTAATTCCTTACCTGCAATATCCTGCTTGGAAATCTCAACTTTGATACCGGTTCCCGGTGTCGGTGTTGATGTTACTTCCGGTGTAGAAGTTACAGTAGGTGTAGTCGTAACAGTCTCTGTAGGAGTCGGCGATACAGTGTCGCTAGGAGTCGGAGTAACCGTCATAGTCGGTGACGGTGATGCACTCGGGCTAGGCGATACTGTAGGTGACGGTGATGCGCTGGGACTCGGCGAAACCGTAGGAGACGGTGACGCACTAGGGCTAGGCGATACCGTCGGTGACGGTGACGCACTCGGGCTCGGTGAAACCGTCGGTGACGGTGACGCACTCGGGCTCGGTGAAACCGTTGGTGACGGTGACGCACTAGGGCTCGGTGAAACCGTTGGTGACGGTGACACACTTGGGCTCGGTGAAACCGTTGGTGACGGTGATGCACTCGGACTAGGCGATACCGTAGGACTCGGCGATACCGTGGGTGACGGTGACGCACTCGGGCTCGGTGATACCGTCGGAGACGGTGATGTACTCGGGCTAGGCGATACCGTAGGTGACGGTGACGCACTAGGGCTTGGTGATACCGTAGGTGACGGTGACGCACTAGGGCTCGGTGAAACCGTTGGTGACGGTGACGCACTAGGGCTAGGCGATACCGTAGGTGACGGTGACGCACTAGGGCTCGGTGATACCGTAGGTGACGGTGACGCACTAGGGCTAGGCGATACTGTCGGTGACGGTGATGCGCTAGGGCTAGGCGATACTGTCGGTGACGGTGATGCACTCGGACTGGGTGATACCGTAGGACTCGGCGATGCACTCGGACTAGGTGATACCGTAGGTGACGGTGATGCACTCGGACTGGGTGATACCGTAGGTGACGGTGATGCACTCGGACTAGGTGATGCACTAGGGCTCGGTGACGGAGTAATGATTCCATCGACCATGATTACAGGATTTGATCCAACAACGGCACCGTTCTTTATAACAATCGTCTGGGTTTCTGCCTTTTCAAATCCATTTGGCACAGTGGTCTCTTCAAGAGTGTATGTACCATCAGGAAGATTTGCTATAACCGTATCTCCGTTACCCAGGGTCTCAAAGCTTACAACGTTCTTTTCTACCTTAAGGCCTTTAGCTTTATTAGTTCCCTGAGTGGCAGTAACGCCCAAAGCTGCAAGATCCACATTTGTATCAGTGTTAGTAAATGTAAGTACGGCATCCGGTACTTCCTTACCGGCACTGTCAATCTTTCTGATCGTGACACTTGTCTTAAACATCTCATCTACCATAACAACAGGCTGGGCATTGGTTACAATGCCTTTTTCTATTGTTATTGTCTGAGATTCCGCGGTTTTATATCCGAAAGGAGCTGTTGTCTCAGTGAGAGTATATGTTCCATCCGGCAGATTCTTGATTACGGTATCGTACTTGTCAACCGACTCAAAACTGATCACATTACCGCTGATGGTAAGTTTCTCGGCTGTGTTTATTCCCTGCGTTGCAGTAACGCCTAAATCTTCAAGCTTGATGTTCTTGTTGCTGGAAGTGAGCGTAAGTAAAGCACCTGCAACCTCTTTCCCAGCACTATCGACCTTTCTGATAGTAACATCTGCTTTATACATTTTATCGATCATGATAACAGGAGTAGAACCGACTACAGCTCCGTCCTTGATGGTGATCGTCTTGGATTCAGCTGTCTCATATCCGAAAGGAGTTGTTGTTTCCGTAAGAGTATACTCTCCGTCAGGAAGATTCATGATCAGAGTATTCTCGTCTTCAATAGTCTCGAAACTTAAAACATTTCCATTGATCTTAAGATTTTTAGCATCATTTGTTCCCTGCTTTGCCGTAACACCAAGATCATTAAAATCAACTTTCGTATCACTTGCAGTAAGTGTAAGTGTGGCACCGGGAACTTCGTTGCTGTCAGCATCGATCTTGCAAACAGGGACATTAGTTTTATATCTCTCGTCAAGAATAACAACAGTATCCCCATTAAGGATCATTCCGACATCAGGAGAAGGGATCTCAGTCTCAGTGACTGTTCCGTCTTCACCGATTGTGAATTTGATCACTGTGGTCTGAGGCATAAAGCCTTCAGGTGCTATTGTCTCTGAAAGAGTATAATCACCGGGCTTAAGGCCAAGGATCGATGTCTGTTTGTCACCTGATTCAAATGTAACAGATGTTTTTTCGATCGTTGCAGAACCTGTAACATCTTTACCGTCACGTACAAGAGTTACATTTGTAAGGTCTACATTAGAATCATTGCCTACATAGGTAACTTTCAATGTGGCACCGGGCACTTCATCACCGGTCGGCTTATTAACATCACGCTTACTGATATTAACTGTGATAGGCTCAACTCTGTTATAGAAAGCACCAAGGTCAAACTGTACACCGGACATCTTGATATAATCTCCGTATACCTCTCCGTACTTTCTGAAAACTATATTCTCTGAATCTGTGGGATTCTTACCGGTAACAGACTTATAATCCACAAAGTAAGTGAACTTACCCTTTGAATCGACCTGAACCTTCATCCTTATGTCGATATAACCGTCAGAATTGGAGATCCCCTTCGTAGAAGATGATGTGTCCTCAGTGATCCTGAAATAGAACATCTTGTAGTTTGGATCCTGACCCGGAGCCGGTTTTTTGATGTTATAGTGATCATTGGAGGCGTTACATGTAAAAGAGATAAGCGGGAAAGTAACCGTACCGTTTGCAAGTACCGGAGCATCTTTCTTGGTACCGTACTCATCATAGAACGCTCCGCGCTCACCATTCTCATGTTCATATTCCTGAATATAGAACTTATATGTACTGTCATTGGGAATATCAACAGATGTATCCTGCTTTACATTACCGTGTGCAGCATATTTCTCCGTAAAAGCTTTTGTAAGAGCAAAGTGCATCTGCCCTTCAGCATCACGGCTTGCACCGGAATAGAGGAAATGGAACTCGTTATTCATATTGAAAGAACCGCCGGTAACTACCCAGCCGCTGGAGTTACCATTCTGAAGCGTAACACTCTTTGTTGCCGGAGCGAGAATAGCGCCGCCGAATTCCTCGAGCTGGACATAGCCCTTCTCCATAATGTTCCAGATAATGGCTTCGTTATAATACTTCTGGACATTCTTAGCGTTAGGATCCTTACCGTTAGTCATTGTACTTCCGACGTAATCCTGCTTAGATCCATTGACCATAACGCTGACCTTCGGCTTTTTCATAATGAGAGCGCCGCGGGATTCATTCCAGGCATCATCTTCAATATTAATTACTACAACGGAAGACGGGTTCTTAATAATATTGAAACCGTCACTCTGTGTCAGGAATGAAAGAAGTCTTGAAGAAGAATCTATATTAATATATACAACTCTATTATCAAATTCAGGAGAAGTAAGATCAATGGAAACATGTGCGGAACCGTTGTAAGAGACACATCCGCTGTCTGCACCGTCAAGATCAAGTGCATATCTGGGATCAGTAGCTCTGTCCTGAAGGAAGTATGACCAGCCTTTCTCGGCATCCTCAACAACAGTCTTTGAACAGATTCTGTTGATGAGACGGTTAACATTTACTGTAGCATTCTCATTGACTGCCTGAATAAACGGATGGTTAATTGCATCGTACTCATTTGTGTAACGGATGTTACCGTTGGTACCACCTACTGCCGGCGGTATGTAGCTTGAATCGAAATTTCCGTAGACATTAGAAGGAGCTTCCAAATAGATAGCACTGGCTTTTGTCTTACCGAATTTCAGATACCTGTGACTTCCTCCTAAGTCTCCTACCAAAAACAAAGCGGTAGATTCAACATAGTCTACGTCGATACTGTTGTCTGCATTATTTACATAGCGATTGGTTGCGAAAGTTGTCTCTGTATGGCTTGTGGAAGTAATCTCGTTGGCTACAATACCATAATCTACGGCACCACCAAGAATAGTAGCGTAGTTTACCGCACTGGCAGAATCGTATAATGTCGCCGCACGTACTATGTTGTTGTTCTTGTTAATACTCGGATCTATAGCCAATGACCCGGCTATAACCGTACCCGCTATTAGAGCAGATGTCAGTCTTTTCGCAATGCCGAACATAGAATCTCCCTATTTTGTAAATAATTTTAGACAGTTCATTTTATGAACAGTTTGTAAATAAAGCAAGCAAATAATCTATCATTTTTTACATTTGCTGCCTAATTACTCAAAAATATTGAATATATGTCAGTAATTCGACACACAAAAAGAACTGCCTCAAAAATCTTGAGGCAGTTCCGAACATAAATCAAAGCAATTGTATAGATTATCTTGTGAGGATATACATCAGGAATGCGATAACGGCGATAACGATAGCAATTGCGATAGCAACCTTTACAGGTGATACCGGAGCCTCGCCTCTGATCTGACCGGTCTGGCCGTTAACTACGATGTTATATACCTTCTCCTTGAACTTGAAGTTTGCAATCCAAATAGGAGCAAGAACATATTTATAAGTTACTTTTGAATATGCTGTATTGAAAGTAAGCTTGGAGACACTGTCAGCCTTACGCTTCTTTTTCTCCATGCTTGAGATCTCACTGCTGAGCTTCGATTTGATCTGGCCCTTTGCAATATCCCATCCTTCATCAAGACCTACCGTGTAACGCTCAGCAAGGAATCCGGCAATAAATTCAGGTGAATACTTGCGGAGCTTGCTGAAATCAAATGTGGATGCAGCCTTGATATAAGGATTGTTAGTCTTCTTGCTGGCATAGACAGTCTCGTCATCGATGAAACGCTCATAGATACCACGGTATGTTCTGTATGTTGTGACAGTATTGCCGTCTTTATCCTTGCTATTGAATCCCAGCTTGATCTCATAAGGAGATGTAGTCTGTGAATCGTATGTCCAGTAAGGCAGATAAACACCATTGAAGTTCTTTGCTTCGCAGCTTGACTTAGCTTCATTGGGGGCAAAGAGCTTACCCTTCATCCAGCCCTTGAAGAGCTGTGCAGCCTTTTCCTTTGTGATCTCGAAAGGTACAACTCCGCCCGGAGCAACAACATCTTCGTCATTATCTACCGGCATGACCTGTGTGGATCCGCAGTAAGGACAGCACTGAGCAGTGTCAGCTGAATCCATAATGGTCTCAGCACCGCAGTTCTTACAAACAAGAGATTTCTTCTCTTTTCCCCAGTCAAGGCTCTCACGGTTCTTAGCAGAAGAGAAATCAAGTTCTTCTACGTCCTGACCGTTATCCTCAGGCTTAGGAAGCTGCCTTGAATATCCGCAGAAAGGGCACGTCATGGCAAGAGTATCCGGATCATAAACAACAGTAGCGCCGCAATTTGGACACTTTTTGTCAGTTACGTCTTCGGTTTGTCCCTCGGTAATAATGTCGATCTGTTCTTCAGTGTTTCCCATGTTCTCTGCCATAGTGTCACCTCTTTCTATTTAGTTTTATCAGAATTCTCTTCTTCTACCCTTGGGATTCTCGGGAGCGGCATTCTCTTCCTCATTGAAGTTCTTCCTACCGTGATCTCCGCCGTTTCTTCCGGCAAAACCGCCTCTTCTCTCACGGTTAGGTCTGCCCTCTCTTCTTCTGGGCTCCTCTTCAACATATCCTTCAGGCTTGGGGAGACAGTCACGGATGGAGAGGTTAAGCCTGCCCTGTGAGTCGATCTCAATGAGTTTTACGTGAACCTTGTCACCCTCATGGAGAACATCTTCGACCTTCTCAACTCTGTTCCATGCCATCTTGGAAATGTGTACGAGACCTTCCTTACCGGGGAGGAACTCAACGAAAGCTCCGAAGTCCATAAGTCTTGTAACAACACCGTCGTACTCTGTGCCAACCTCAGGATCAGCAACGATACCGTTGATGATCATCTTAGCCTTCTCAGCCTTTTCGAGATCAGGTGTGGAGATATAAACCATACCGTCATCATTGATGTTGATCTGAGCACCTGTGTCAGCGATGATCTTGTTGATGACCTTACCGCCGGAACCGATAACTTCTCTGATCTTGTCAACAGGAACCTGCATGGAGATGATGCGGGGAGCCCACTTGTTGAGCTCTGCACGGGGTGCGGGAATGCAAGGAAGAATGATATCGTTAATGATCTGCAATCTTCCCTTGTGTGTCATCTCGAAAGCAGCCTTGATGATGTCTAATGTAAGACCTTCTACCTTGATGTCGACCTGGATCGAAGTGATACCTTCTGTAGTACCTGCAACCTTGAAGTCCATATCGCCGAAGAAGTCCTCGATGCCCTGGATATCCATGAATACGAGGAAGTTGTCGTCGTTGTCAGGATCTGTAATAAGTCCTGAAGAAATACCTGCAACAGGTCTCTTGATCGGAACGCCTGCATCCATGAGTGAGAGTGTTGAAGCGCATACAGAACCCTGTGATGTGGAACCGTTACTCATTGTGATCTCAGATACTGTTCTGATTGAATAAGGGAACTCTTCCTCAGAAGGAAGTACAGGAATGAGTGATCTCTCAGCAAGAGCGCCGTGACCGATCTCACGTCTTCCGGGTGATCTGGAAGGCTTAGCCTCACCTGTGGAGTAACCGGGGAAGTTATAGTGGTGAATGTATCTCTTATATGTCTGCTCGTCTAAACCTTCGAGCTTCTGAGCTTCATCAAGAGGAGCAAGAGTACAGATATTCATTACCTGTGTCTGACCTCTCTGGAAGAAAGATGAACCGTGAACTCTGGGAAGAACTCCAACGTCACAGGACAAAGGTCTGATCTCGTCTAAGGCTCTTCCGTCAACTCTTACATGCTCTCTGAAGAGATAATCTCTTACAACCTTCTTCTCGAGCTTATAGATAGCATCAGGTGCCCACTTCGAGAGCCCCTCTTCCTTCTCTTCGAGCATTGCTGCAACTTCTTCCTGAAGAACTGCAACGTTGCCGTCTCTGACTTCCTTATCCTTGGAAAGAACTGCTTCACGCATTCTGTCCCAGCCGTATTCCTTAACGGCTTCGAAGATCTCTTCCGGAACGTCAGCTGACTCGTAAGTGAACTTCTCCTTACCGATCTCAGCTACGATACCATTGATGAACTCGCAGATCTTCTTGATCTCTTCGTGACCTTCTGCGATAGCATTGAGCATTACGTCATCAGGCACTTCGTTAGCGCCTGCCTCAACCATGCAGATCTTTGTAAGTGTACCTGCAAGAGTAACGTACATATCAGAGATATCACGCTGCTCAAGTGTAGGGTTGATGATCGTCTTGCCGTCGATGAGGCCTAATACTACGCCGCCGACAGGTCCCTTCCACGGGATGTCGGAAATAGCGATTGCAATAGAGGTACCGAGCATAGCGGTGATCTCAGGCGAGCAGTCAGGATCAACAGACATAACGAGGTTGTTAACGCAAACATCGTTTCTCAAGTCCTTAGGGAACAAAGGCCTGATAGGACGGTCGATAACACGTGAAACGAGGATTGCCTTCTCGCCGGGTCTTCCCTCTCTCTTGAGGAATCCACCGGGGATCTTGCCTACTGCATACATCTTTTCCTCGTAATCTACTGAAAGCGGGAAGAAATCAATTCCCTCGCGAGGTGTTGCGCTTGCTGTTACAGTTGAAAGCACAGTTGTCTCACCGTATCTGATGAGAACGGAACCGTTTGCAAACTGTGCGATCTTACCGGTCTCGACTACTAAAGGTCTGCCGGCGATTTCAGTTTTGAAAATCTTTTCCATTACTAACTCCTTCTAAATCTGGATTTTTTGTAAAGGAGGTAGTTCGTAGATTCACTGTCCGGGCAAAAAAATAAGCTCGATGTCCGGGCAGTCAATCTACACACTACACTCCTTCTCGAACTTATTAATTATATACTAAAAGCGCAATAAGACAAACTTATTGTTTTAAAGCTCCTTTATCGACTTCGCGATCAACTCGGCAAGCCCCTTATGTCCTTGGGCATCAAGATGCAGCCCGTCTTCTGCTGACGGCCTGATATGCAGCTTGGCATCGACAAATCCGCATCCATGTTTGTCGGCAACTTTCTTATAGTACTCCGAAAGATGCCTGGACTTCTCAACAGCTGCTTCATTAAAAGATCCGGCAAAAGGACCGCTTAATATATCCAGACTGATCTCCGGCGGCGATACGATAAGGATCTTCGGAACATATCCCTGCTTAAGATCCATTACTTTCTCCGACCGTTGAACGATCTCATTAAGACCTGCTGAGATTTCTTCGGCAGATGCATTAAATACTGTCTTCATGTCATTGGTACCGAGCATTATGACAAGGTAATCTACTGGTCTGTGCGTACAGAGGATCCCTTTGATGTAGTCGATCCCCTTTTTCCAATCGTCACAGGGATCCTCAAACACGGTAGTCCTGCCGTTAAGACCTTCTTCAATGACCTTATATCCGTCACCTAAAAGCTCCTGCAAAAGGCAAGTCCATCTAACCGATTCCGGGAACCGGTCCCCGTCTGCAGGGTTATATCCATACGTATTCGAGTCGCCAAAGCAAACAACTGATTTCATGATCATTCCTTTACCGTTTTTAAGTCATCGAGCCATATGTTTCTGGAAGCGTCAGAAGGCATTCTCCAGTCACCTCTGGGAGACAGGGATACCGTACCGACCTTCGGACCGTCAGGCACACAGGAACGTTTGAATTGCTGCGTAAAGAAACGTCTTAAGAATGTCTCCTCCCACTTGTATATCGTATCTGCATCATAATTGCCTTCAAAGGCTATAAGTGCCATACGGTATATTTTCGAAGGAGTAAATCCGAATCTTATCATGTAGTAAAGGAAGAAATCGTGAAGCTCATAGGGGCCTACGGTTTCTTCAGTCTTCTGGGAGATCTTACCGTCCTGTGTCGGCGGCAGGAGTTCCGGAGATACAGGTGTTGCTACGATGTCGGCAAGAGCTTTTGAAAGCGCCTCATTAACAGCTGCCGTACGCTGAGCCTCATAAGACACGAGATATCTTACGAGAGTCTTGGGAATAGAGCAGTTAACACCATACATAGACATATGGTCGCCGTTATAAGTAGCCCAGCCCAGAGCAAGCTCGGAAAGGTCACCCGTACCGACAACAAAACCGCCCTCCTGATTTGCAATATCCATGAGGATCTGTGTGCGTTCTCTTGCCTGGGAGTTCTCATATGTGATGTCATGAACATCAATATCGTGTCCGATATCCTTGAAGTGCTGAATTACGGCATCGGAGATGGATATCTCTTTTAATGTGCAGCCATACTGTTCAGCTATATTTACTGAATTATTCTTGGTTCTGGCTGTCGTGCCAAATCCGGGCATCGTAATGCCTATTATGTTCTTTCTATCGATACCGAGTTTATCAAAAGCATGGATCGCAACAATAAGAGCAAGCGTGGAATCAAGGCCTCCGGAAAGACCGATCACTACTTTCCTGCTGCCGATCGCTTTGAGTCTTGTGTAAAGACCTGCTGCCTGCATATTGAGGATATCTTCACATCTTGCCTCCAGATCACCCTTGCTCTCGGGGACAAAAGGTGTCTTGCTTATCTTTCTCACTGGCGTTATATCAGCAAACTCAGCATCGAATTCGATGACATCTATTCCGTCATAACCTGAAATATCGCTTACAAATGTATTGGCTCTTCTCCTGTCCGCATCAATACGCTCAAGGTCGATATCGGCATATATGATCGCCTCTTCTTCATTGTCATTTGCAAACCTCTTGCTCTCACTGAGGATCTTGCCGTTTTCAGCAATAAGATTATGCCCTGCGAAAACAAGATCCTGCGTTGATTCGCCGAATCCTGCATCGCAATATACATAAGCCGCCATTAATTTTGCGCTCTGCATCTTCACAAGATCTCTTCTGTACTTTGCCTTGCCGATTATCTCGTCAGAACATGAAAGATTGAAGATCACCTGTGCACCGTTTCTTACATACTCAACCGAAGGACTGGAAGGTACCCAGAGATCCTCGCAGATCTCGACTGCAAAAGAGAGATCATCACACTTAAACACTGCCCTGCCGAAGCAGATATCGTCTTCTGTCATGATGATACCGTCTTCGTAGAAAGGGGTAAAATGCCTCATCTCATAGAATTCCGAATAATTTGGGATATTCTGTTTCGGAACAATACCGATAATATCGCCCTGATGGATAACAGCTGCGACATTATATAGCTTTCCGCCGATCTCATACGGAAGTCCTACGATGATGACTGTATTGAGATCACCAGTTTGCTCTGCAAGATCGAAAAGACCGAGCTTTGCCTTATCAAGAAGAGCCTTCTGTTCGAAAAGATCCCCACAGGTATAACCTGTTATTCCAAGTTCCGGGAAAACGATAACCGCAGTGTCTTTCGCCGCAGCTTTCCTGGCAAAACTGATAGTCTGCTCGATGTTGTGATCAACATCACCAACCTTAATACTCGGGCTTGCAGCCGCCACTCTGATAAAACCGTCAAGCATGGTAAATACCTCCCGGAATGTACTATCTGCTAATTATATCACCCTTTAGAAACAAATAAAAAAGCGGTCCCGTACGGAACCGCTTTCCTGAAATAATCTGTATCAAGATTACTTTCTGATGCCGAGTCTTGCGATCAAAGATCTGTAACGCTCGATATCAACTGCTGCAAGATAATCAAGGATATTTCTTCTCTTACCAACCATCATGAGAAGTCCTCTTCTGCTGTGGTGGTCACCCTTGTGGGTCTTGAGGTGTTCTGTGAGGTGGTTGATCCTGTAAGTAAGAAGTGCAACCTGAACCTCCGGGGAACCTGTATCGCCCTCAGAAAGTGCATATTCCTTGATGATAGCCTGCTTGTCGAAAGATGCTGACATAAATCTTTCCTCCTTAATGATAAATACGCCAAAATCGAAGATAAGGGTCGGAGTCTTCCGCAAAACTGCGATTAAGGCAACTTGGTGATGATACCATCTGATCCTTTATTTGTAAAGGGATTTTCCGTGTTTTTCGGGCTTTCCAAAAAATATAAGCGGCTGCCTTCGAAAAGACAGCCGCCAATAATCAGTCTTTATCAGATTACTTGAAAACTGAGAAGTTCCTGATGATCGGAGCGATAGTATTTGCAACTGTGGACATAAGCTTGATGAAGATGTCCAAAGCAACGCCTACAACGTCCTTACGTGTATCGCCGATCGTGTCACCGGTAACAGCTGCCTTGTGTGCAGGAGAACCCTTGCCGTGACCTTCGAGCATACCCTGCTCGATGTATTTCTTAGCGTTGTCGAATGCACCGCCGGAGTTACCCATGAAGATAGCTCTCGGGATAGCAACGATAGTAGCACCAACGAGGATACCGCCGACAAATTCAACACCCAAAATGAAGCCGCCTACGATAGGAATGAGGAGCGCGAGAACTGAAGGAAGAACCATTCTGTGGATAGCTTCCTTAGCTGCCATTTCGATCATCATGTTGTAGTCAGGCTTAGCCTTGCCGTCGAGAACTTCCTGTGTCATCTGCTTGTCGCCGACATCAGCCATGATCTTTGCTGCGTCGATAGTGTTATCTGTAAGGATAGCGCAGAAGTACTCAACGAGTGCGCCGCCCAGGATACCGCCGGCAACAACGAAGAATGAAGCGAAGTTAAGCTGTAAGGGCTGGCCGATCTCTGTGTAGTTACCTACGTAAGCCATGATGAGGGAAACTGTGGCAAATGCAGCAGAACCGATTGCGAAGCCCTTACCGATAGCAGCTGTTGTGTTACCGACAGCATCGAGCTTATCTGTGATCTTACGAACGTCAGGAGCAAGGTGGCAAGCTTCTGCAAGACCACCTGCGTTGTCAGCGATAGGACCGAAAGCATCGATGGAAACCGTAGCGCCAACAAATGCGAGCATACCGAGAGCGGAGATTGCGATACCGTAGGAACCGCAGATAACACCGGAAACGATCAAAGCAATGATGATTACGAGTACAGGGAGAAGAACTGATCTTGAACCGACAGCGTCACCCTTTGTAACAACGAAAGCCTCACCCTCTGTGCACATTTCAGCGATCTTCTGTGTAGGCTTGTGATCTGTTGATGTGTAGTACTCTGTGATGATACCGATTGCAATACCTGCGATGATACCCATTACTGAAGAGATCCAGGGAGAAGCCCATCCGAACTTGAAGCCGTAAACTGCAAGATCTTCAGCGGAAACGCCTGTGCCGTTGAAGATAATGTAAGCAGCAACACCGCCGAAGATGATCGTGCAGCCTGCTGATATCCATGTGGAGAGGTCGAGTTCTCTTGACGGATTGTCGCCCATCTTCTTGATGTTAGCAAGGCCCAGACCGATAAGGCAGCCTACGAGACCGCAGCCTGCAAGGATCGTCGGGAAGAGAACTGTAGCATTGAATGTAGAGTCAGAAACTGTCTCGCCGTGTGTCTGGTAAAGAGTAACAGCGATCATGATGGAAGCGGACATTGTAGCAACAAATGACTCAAGAAGGTCGGAGCAGTTGCCGGCGATATCGTTAACGTTGTCACCGATGAAGTCTGCGATCGTGTTAGGGATTCTGGAGTCGTCCTCAGGAAGGTCATGTCTGAGCTTACCGAGGATGTCGGAAGAAATGTCTGCAGCCTTTGTGTAGTTACCGCCTGCTACACGGTTGAACATAGCAACGATGGAGCAGCCGAGAGAATATGTGGATATTCTCATGATGTAAGGGTTGCAGGTAAGTCCTGCTACGAGACCTGAGCTGGATGCGTCATGCTGTACACCGCCGAAGCAAAGGAGAACTGCGAGGAAGCCCAACATACCAAAGCCCTGAACTGCAAGGCCGCTGATGGAACCGCCGCAAAGAGCTACCTTAACAGTCTCACCGATTGAAAGGCTCTCTTTTGCCTTGTTCGAAGTACGAACGTTAGCATATGTAGCGCTCTGCATACCGAGAACGCAAACAATGGAACTCATCAAGGCACCCATGAGGAATGTGATACCGCTGGTCTTTTCAACAAAAAGTGTGAAGACAACAGCAACAACAGCAACCACGATGGCGATGCTCTTGAATTCCGTCTTAAGGAATGTCTGCGCGCCGGAACGGATGATTCCTGATAACTCGATCATCTCTGCTGTTCCTTCGGGCAACTTCTTAATACGGAAGTAGTTGAACGCAACGTAGATTAACGCAAGGAATACTACGCCGAGTACGATTAACCAGGAAGATGTTAATAAAGACATATACCGGGCCCCTCTCTTTTAAGAATTTTGATATAGATTTTGTGAAGCATCCGGGCATAATAAACCCTACCTCAGTGTAAACCGAAACGATTATACATATAAACCGATACTTTGACAATCAAAAAAACTCGGTTTTTATCATATAAAATAAAGATTGTTGTTGAATATTTTCGGAATTATTCGTTGATGAGCGAGTCAACAAAAAGATCAGGGTCAAAATCAGCCAGATCCTCGACACGCTCGCCCAATCCTGCAAGCACGATCGGTTTCTTTGACTGGTAAGCAACAGCGATCGCAACACCGCCCTTAGCACTTCCGTCGAGCTTTGTTATTCCGACATAATCAAGCCCGGTAACCTCGCCGAAGCCCTCAGCCTGGATAACGGCATTCTGACCGGTGGTTGCATCTATTATAAGCAGTGACTTAATTACCGCATCGGGAGCTTCACGCTCAATGACACGTCTTATTTTCGCAAGCTCCTCCATCAGGTTCTTCTTGTTATGGAGACGTCCTGCCGTGTCAACAAGAAGAACATCGGTATTCCTTGCCTGTGCTGCATGGATGGCATCGAAAACAACGGAAGCCGGATCCGCACCCTCCTGTTCCTGGGCGATGACTGCCGTTCCTGTCCTCTCGCCCCAAGTCTTAAGCTGACCGACAGCTGCCGCGCGGAAAGTATCACAGGCGGCCATAAGTACACGCTTGCCTTCTTTTTTATATCTGGCGGCAAGTTTGCCTGATGTCGTAGTCTTGCCTGTTCCGTTTACGCCGATCATGAGGATGATGTTAAGTTTTCCGGGAACGATCTCAACAGTCTCCGGCTCGCCAAGGATCTCGAGCATTCTCTCCTTTACTGATGCCAGAACAGCTTCCTTGCTGTCATCACCGGTCTTTTTGATATTCTGCTTTACCCTGTCCATGATGTCGTCTGAAGCCTGAACGCCGCAGTCGGCTCTAATCAGAAGTTCTTCGAGGTCATCTAACATATCCTCGTCGAAGTGGCCGCTCGAAGCGGCAAGCTTTGTAAAACTTCCCGCAAAAAAGCTTCTAGTCTTCTCAAGGCCTTTTTTAAACAGATCAGCAAGTCCCATTATTTAAGCTCCATCGAAAGAATCTTTGAAACACCGCGTTCAGCCATGGTTACGCCGTACATCTGATCGCACGCTTCCATGGTACCCTTACGGTGAGTAACAAGAATAAACTGGGATTTGGCGGAATGTCTTCTTACGAAGTCCGTAAATCTCGTGATATTAACATCGTCTAACGCAGCCTCGACCTCGTCCAGAATGACGAACGGCGAAGGCTTCAGTTCCTGGATAGCGAACAGAAGTCCTATTGCAGTAAGACACCTCTCACCGCCTGACAGGAGAGAGAGGTTCTGAAGTTTCTTTCCCGGCGGCTGGGCCTTGATATCGATGGCACATTCAAGCACGTCTTCTGAATCGTTGCCCAGGACGATCTCAGCTGTGCCTCCTCCGAACAGATCCGTAAAGACCTGACTGAAGTTGTTGTTGATCGTCTCGAAATGCTCGGTAAACTCTGATCTCATCTTTGTAAGGAGTTCCTCTATTACCTTCTCCAGATCCTTCTTTGCAGCTTCGATATCATCTCTTTGTTTTGTCATGAACTCGAGTCTTTCGGACAACTCTGAGAATTCCTGCAAAGCACCGAGATTAACAGGACCTAATGCCTTGATGGCATTTTTAAGTGTCGTGATCCTCTTTGTCTGTTCGCCGACCTTTTCAACAGGCTCAACACTGTCCTTGATATTGTCATATGTCGTCTCGTAGTCCTCCCAGAGCCTGTTCTTGTTCTGGTCGATCTCGAAGATTATCTTGTCATACTTCGATACATGAGCATTGAGCTTAGCCTGCAGCTCATTTATCGCATTGCTGCTTGAAGACAATCTGTCACCAAACGAGGAGAGATCATTAGAAATAGCAGACCTCTTCTCAAAGAGTTCCGCGATCTTTGATTCCAAAACCTTCTGCTGCTTGGCATTCTCATCGAGTTCGGCATCAAGTTTATTGATCTCTTTGGTTATACTGTTAACGGTCTCTTTGGCTTCCCTGATAAGGGAATCGAATTTTTCTTTGCCCTGATTAGCCTCTTCGATCTGCTTCTTGATGTGGCCGGCAAGATCTAAAATACCACTTCTTTCAGTAAGTTTGCGTTCAGCAAGAGAGGCGGCCTCTCTGACTTTTGCAACGATCTGCTCAAGCTTAACAGCCTGCTCTTCAGAAAGCTTCTGCTGTGCTTCGATCTCTTCCTGGTAATCGGAAAGCTCACCATTGATCTCACGCTCGATGCGTGTAAACTCTTCCAGATCTTCTTCGAGTCTTATCTTGGACTTGGATACTGACTGCATATTCTCATCGTAATTTGCAAGAGTCTCTTCCGTCTCTTCAAGTCTGGTCTTTGTATTGCTGTATTCGCCCTCAGCCTTAACTTCCTCCAGCTGATAGAACTTGAGCTGTTCGCCCAGCTGAGCAAGCTCACGCTTGATCGTTCCTATTCCGTCATCTACTTCCTGACGCTGGTCTTCGGAATCGGAGAGTTTGGCTTCAAGAGCTGCCACACTCTTTGTAAGGGCTTCTATCTCTGCTTTTCTTCCAAGTATACCCGTACCTGCACCGGTTTTGCGCAAAGAACCGCCCGTAAGCGAACCGCCCGGGTTAACGGAATCTCCTTCCAAAGTCATGACCTTGTATGCTCTTCCGGTTTTGGAAGCGATGATTCTTGCCGCATCCATATCATCTGCAACAAGTATCCTGCCGAGGAGATTGGCCACGATATCAGAAAGATCCTTATTGCTTTCAACAAGATCGGAAGCAATTCCGATATAACCCTTTATTCCTCTGGCTTTTCTCAGATCATCCTCATCGATATATCTTGCTCTGATATTTTCGATAGGCAGGAAAGTAACTCTGCCGAGCCTCTTTTCCTTAAGTATCTCGATAAGCTCGGCGGCATCTGATTCGCTCTTTGTTACCACATTATGGAGTGCATTGCCCAACGCAGTCTCGATAGCAGTCTCATATTTGGCATCTGTCTCAATCAGATCACCAAGAACACCTACCATCAGTTTCTTGACTGACCTGTCTGTATCGGCAAGTTCCATAAGACGTCTTACAGATTCCTGATATCCTTCCTTACGCTTGTCGATATCTTTTAATGTCCTGAGCTTTGATTCTTCTGCCGAGAGTTTTCTGTTATTGACGTCAAAGAACTGATTGAGTTCCACCTGACGGGCTCTTAACTCTTCGAGCTTCTTGTTGCGGACTTCAATATCTTTTGTGACATCGCCCTTGATCTTCTTTATCTCGTCTAGAGCCTTTTCCTCTTCCGCAAGCTTTGTGCTGAGTTCAGCTTTGCCGCTCTCGGATGAAGATCTTGCCTCCTGCATTTCCCTGATTTTGTCATCAAGGGCAGTGATCCCCGCCTGACATTCAGTAAGCTTTTTTCTGGTCTCGAAAAGCTCTTCTGTCTTTGCCTTTACCTTGGAATCAGCTTTGCCGGCTTCTTTTCTGCTGGCCTCATATTCCTCAAACTTGGCAAGACGTTCCTTATCAAGTTCCTCACTTAAGATCTTGGCATCGTTGGCTGCTTTAAGAAGGCTGTCAGCCTTGGCCTTTTTCTCGTTGAGTTCATTGGTAAGCTTGGCAACGTTCTCATCCGCAGACTCCATGTCCGATTTGAGTTCTTCGATCCTCTGGTTAGTCTGGTTAAGCCTTTCGATAGAGACCTTCTTATCAGTCTGAGCTTCATGCTCATACTCGGTAAGATCGGAAAGTTCCTGACGTCTGTCTTCTATCTCATTATCCAGTGCTTCGCTCTTGGACACGATCTCCTGGTTGCTCTTTCTAAGCTGGTTGAATTCGTCTTCACGCTCACGGATCTCTTTCTCGAGCTGTTCCTTAAGGCCGGCGGAATCACCCATCTCCCTGTTGGCCTCAGTGATCTTATGGACAAGCAGAGAAGTCTCAAGTTTCTTCAGTTCTTCGTAATTCTCATTGAACTTGCGGGCTTTAGAAGCCTGTTCTTCAAGGGGTCCCTTGCGTTCCTCAAGTTCACCAAGGATGTCATTGATCCTTAAGAGGTTCTGCTCCGTGCCGGTAAGCTTTCTCTGAGCCTCATCCTTGCGGACACGGTATTTAACGATTCCGGAAGCCTCCTCGATTACTCTTCTCCTGTCCTCAGACTTGGTCGAGAGAATATCATCTACTCTTCCCTGACCTACCAGGGAATAACCGTCACGGCCGAGACCGGTATCGAGGAAAAGCATAGTAATATCTTTTAGACGGCAATTGACCTTGTTGATCTGATATTCGGATTCACCGGATCTGTAAAGCCTTCTGGTTATGCAGATCTCGGGAAAACCGTAATTGATATATCCGTCGGCATTATCAAAAGTAATGGATACTTCGGCATAATTCATGGAACGCCTTGCTGTGGTACCGTTGAAGATAACATCTTCCATCTTGCCGCCGCGAAGCTGCTTTACGCTCTGTTCACCTAATACCCAACGGACGGCATCACTGATATTGGACTTTCCGCTTCCATTAGGACCGACCACAGCCGTAAGTCCGCGGTCAAAGTCAATACATGTATATTCGGGGAATGATTTAAACCCCTGAAGCTCCAGTCTCTTAAGATACATTCTCTTTCAGTTCCGTCTATATTAATTTTTTACCCAAGCATTATAACTCAAACGGGAATTTTTTGCGGGACTATCTGTCAAACGCTGTCAGGATAAAGGCGCATATACTCTTTGATACCCTTTTCAGCACACTTCTGCTCGGCATCTTTCTTGCTGTGTCCGGTTGAACTTGCAAGGAGAGTATCGTCAGAATAGACATTGACATCAAATTCCTTCATATGTGCAGGACCGCGCTCACCCGTGACCTCAAATCTGATCTTGTGCTGAAAGCCTCTTGTCTGCGCCAACTCAAGCAGCCTGCTCTTGTAATCCAGGAAAATCTCTCCGTTAACCGCCTTTTGAACTGTTTCGGTAAGATTTTTCAAGATACATTTCTTAGCCTGTTCGAATCCGCCGTCAAAATAAACTGCCGCAATGACCGACTCAAAACAGTCAGCCAGTGTTGAATCCTTGTCATTTCCGCCGCTCTGGGCTTCACCTTTACCAAGAAGCAGATAGTCTCCCAGATGAAGTTTTCTTGCGACCTCAGCAAAAGACTTCTCACAAACTGAGACACTTCTCATCTTGGAAAGATAACCCTCATCAGCCTGGGGCTTTAATTCGTAGATCATCTGCCCCACGACTACGTCCAGGACAGCATCACCGATGAATTCCAATCTCTGATTGGATTCCCAGTGTCCCCTTCCTGTCTCGAAAACATAGGTCGTATGAGTAAAAGCCGTCTCAAGGAGCGACTTATCTTTAAAGGTATATCCCAGATCCTGTTCTAATCTTGAATAGTCATTCATAGCCATATTTACAATAAACGGCCGAATGCACCAAATTGCATCCAGCCGTCCAAACTTCATAAGTTAATTCAGAGATTTGAGATCTCCTGCATATCAGCCCTCTGTGAGGCTCTGAATATACTCGACTGCATCCTTGACGGTAACAACCTTCTCAGCAACATCATCAGGGATCTCGATATCGAACTCCTGCTCCATAGCCATAACGAGCTCAACCATATCAAGGGAATCAGCGTTAAGATCATCAACGAAAGATGAATCCTCTGTGATTGTATCCTCATCTACGCCAAGCTGATCAACGATCATCTGCTTAATAGAGTTGAAAAGTTCTTCATTTGTCATAATTAGTACCTCCGTACGATTCGTAGTAAATCCACAAGATGTTTTTAATGTAAGTTAAGGGTTTTGTCAATAGTATATTTTGACTGTCGAAGTTCTTTGACATTTACCCTTTCAGGTATTGTTTCCCTTTTAACAGATAATCGACACCTGAAACAACTGTCATGATAACACATATTCCGACAAGCACATCACCTATGATCGTGACAGCGCAGACAGGGACCGGATAACCTTCAAAGCCCAAACCGAAGATCTTCATAAGGAGAGGTTCGAACATAAGATATATCAGCGCGATCATCTGTGTTACGGTCTTGATCTTGCCTATCATCTTGGCAGCTATGACTTCACCTTTGGAAGCAGCGATCATCCTTAGACCGGATACAGCGAACTCCCTTAAGATAATGATCATTACGACCCAGGCAGAAAGCCTGCCCAATGCAATAAAAGCGAGCATTATGCTTATTACAAGGATCTTGTCAGCCAAAGAATCAAGAAATTTGCCCAGATCTGTAATCAGATTATACTTACGGGCGATCTTGCCGTCGGCTGCATCTGTAAGCGATGCCAGGATAAACACTCCGGCAGCTACGAGCATACCGTTAGAATTGATGAAATTGTTCCATCCTTGAGGCTCCCACCCGAAAATATTGACCGGCAACATAAAAAGGAGCGTTACCGGCACAAGAACTATCCTCAAGATCGAAAGCTTGTTAGGCAGATTCATGGCTTAAATGCTCCTTTATAAAAAGTTCTTTTAATAATATACATATTTTCTTTCACGTCAAACCGTAACGGCAGTCATATCATATTCGTCAGAGCAATCCACGATCTTAGCATCCACGAAGTCGCCTATCTTCAGTTCTTCCTCCTGCGATGCGATATAGATCACAGGATCGACCTCGGGAGATTCGCCATAGCTCCTTCCGACATAGAATATACCGTCATCTGATACTGAGCAGATATTGACCTTTGTAACAGTACCCAGCCGCTTTTGGGACTGTTCGGAAGATATTTCCTTCTGAAGTTCATAGATCTCGTCATATCTTCTCTGCTTGGTCTCATCATCGATCTGATCAGGCATATCAAATGCGGGAGTTCCTTCCTCAGGCGAGAAGATAAAACAGCCCAGGCGGTCAAACTTCCATTTCTTAAGGTTTTCCTTCATTATCCGGAAATCCTCTTCCGTCTCGCCCGGGAAACCGACCATCACTGTCGTTCTGATAATACAGTCAGGCATAGCCTTTCTAATCATTTCAAGTCTCGAAGTAATAAGATCTGCCGTATCTCTCCTGTACATTGCCTTCAGGATCTTATCCGAACCGTGCTGGATCGGGATATCAAGGTAATGAGCGATCTTGGGATTTCCTGCCATTACTTCGATCAGATCAGGAGTAATACCGTCCATATAACCGTACATGACACGGATAAGTTCTATCCCGTCAATCTCCGCAAGCTTTTTAAGGAGTTCGGCAAGGCGTCTTTCCTTATATAGCTCTATACCGTAATTGGTCGTATCCTGCGCTGCAAGAATGATCTCTTTGACACCTCTGCCGGCTATGATCTTTGCTTCTTCCAATATCTCTTCCATCGGACGGGATACGAACGTGCCTCTGATAAGCGGAATGGCACAGAAGCTGCATCTGTGAAGGCATCCTTCACCTATCTTTATCCATGCATAACCATCAGTGGAAAGTTCCCTGTCGGTTACAAGATGCGAGAATCCGCCCTTGCCTGAAGTGATATTGATCTTTTCAGCTTCAGGATCGTCAAACTCGGAAACGAGTCTGGCAACTACCTCTGCTATATCTCCGTAATGCGCAGTGCCTAAAACAGCATCAACTTCGGGAAGATCTTTCAGAATATCTTCAGGATATCTTTGAGACAGGCAGCCGGACACAATGATCTTTCTGACATTACCGTTCGGAACCTTATAATCGGCAACTTCAAGAATCGTATCGATAGCTTCAGTCTTGGCAGACTCTATAAAACCACAGGTGTTTATAACAACGATATCAGAATCCTCTATGTTGTTAATGACGTTATATCCGGCCTTCTTGAGCTCCGTGGACATATTCTCACAATCGATGAGATTTTTTGAACATCCCAGCGCCAAAAGCGTGATCTTTATACTGCTGTTTTCTGTGGCATTTTTATTCATAGCAACGAATATAGCACATTTGAATAAATTATAAAATGCGGTCAAACCTAGGCATTTTCAAAATTTCTCTGACAATCGGTATATTTTTGATATTATTCAGCTGTAGGAGGCAGCTTTATGATCACCGGTATTAGATACGGAAATACAAATACGTTCCTGATCAGAGGATCCAAAGCAAATATGCTTGTCGACACTGATTATTCGGGTACACTGCCCGCATTCTATAAAGCCTTTAAAGATCTGGATATCAGAATATCAGATATCGGATATGTCATAGCAACTCATTACCATCCGGATCACATGGGAATAGTGAGCGAATTAACAGATAAAGGGGTCACACTCCTTATAATGGAATCACAGCTCCCGTATATACACTATTCAGATAATATCTTCGAAAAAGAACCTCATCTTGATTTCAAACCAATAGACCCGGACAAGGCAAGGATCCTCAGATTTGATGAGGCACGTTTGTTTCTTGCCGGAATCGGCATAGAAGGCGAAATAATCTCTACTCCAAGCCACAGCAAAGACAGCATATCGGTCGTATTAGATGACGGAACTTGTATCGTAGGAGATCTTGAGCCTTATGAATATCTTGAAGCCTATGAGGATAACAAGGCTCTCAAAGAAGACTGGGACAGGTTAATGAGTTACAAGCCTATGCGCATATGTTATGCACACGCTAATGAAAAAAGGATTTATTGATCCACTATTCACAAAAAGCCCGGACTATTGATCTGTCCGGGCTGATTTTTGCGAAAATATCACTTTAAAGAATCAAGATACATACGGAATGCTCTTCCGGCGGTCTCAATATTATATCCCCGGAGCTGCGCAAGCCTGATGAAATCATCCTCCTGGCCGGAAAGATCATCTCCGGCGCTATAACTGAACGAAGCTTCAAAGAGGCTAAGACATGTATCGTCGTCGCTTCCAAGTGTTGCGGCTATATCATCGGCGCAGTCAGGATCGATCCCGGCCTCAAGCAAACGCCTGTAAATATACTGCCTGCTCTCCTGCTTCTTTCCGGATCGTGATGCAAGCACCTTGCGCGATGCGCGAACATCATCGATATAACCGGTATCAATCAGATGCTTGACGGCATCGGCCGCCACCGTTTCAGAATACCCCTTCCTGATAAGAAAATCTTTGATCTTACCCGAGGAATAGATCCCGGTACCGATATGCCTGATCGCGCAGGTCACGGCTTCTTTGGTCGTGGAATTATCAGACATCAATGCCTAAGATATCGTCATCATCTCCGGAATCATCGGAATCCGGGATATCAACTTCGCCGTCCAGGACCACACCGGACTCATCATCATCTGCCGGCATATAGGACTCTCTGATCTTATCTTCGATCTCATCTTTAACATCAGGATGATCAATAAGATACTGCTTAGCCGCATCTCTTCCCTGAGCGATCTTGGCACCGTTATATGCGAACCAGGAACCGCTCTTATCAATGATGTTATTCTCAACACCGAGATCAAGGATACATCCCTCGGATGAGACTCCCTTGCCGTACATGATATCGAATTCTGCTTCCTTGAACGGAGGCGCAACTTTATTCTTAACTACCTTAACTCTTGTGTGGCTTCCGACTACATCCGTACCGTTACGGAGAGTCTCAACCTTGCGGACATCAAGTCTGACTGAAGCATAGAACTTGAGTGCACGTCCGCCCGGAGTTGTCTCAGGGTTGCCGAACATAACACCGACCTTCTCACGGAGCTGGTTGATAAAGATGCAGATGGTATTTGACTTGGAAACAACAGGTGCAAGCTTTCTTAATGCCTGGCTCATGAGACGTGCCTGGAGACCTACATGTGAATCACCCATCTCACCCTCGATCTCAGCTCTGGGAACGAGTGCTGCAACTGAGTCGATAACAACTACATCAATACAGCCGCTGCGCACAAGAGTCTCGCATATCTCAAGTGCCTGCTCTCCTGTATCAGGCTGGGATAAAAGAAGATTATCAACATCAACACCGATATTGCCTGCATAAACGGGATCCAATGCATGCTCTGCATCAATGAAAGCACATGTACCGCCCATCTTCTGAGCTTCAGCTACACAGTGAAGAGCTACCGTTGTCTTACCTGAAGATTCTGGTCCGTAGATCTCAATGATCCTTCCTCTTGGAAGTCCGCCGATACCTAACGCAATATCAAGTGTCAGAGCACCTGTCGGAATGGTATCGATCTCAACCTGTGACCTGTCACCCAAACGCATAACTGCGCCCTGACCGAACTGCTTCTCTATCTGTGCCATTGCGGCATCAAGAGCTTTCCTTCTCTCATCTTTGTCCTGAACCTGGGCAACTGAACCCTTGCCGGCATTTTTACTCTTAGCCATAACTGCCTCCTGAACGAATTGAACATTTGTTCTCATTTATGAGTTTAATTCTATTGTTATGATACACTTTTGTCAACAAAAATTACCTTACAAATTCGAGCAAATACCGACAAGACCCATTAATCGGACACTGCGCCAAAAAGAGCCTTGTAAAACAAGGCTTATCACAAAAATATACATGCAGATTTGTTCTTGGCAAATAATAAAACCGACAGGAACCGACAAAAACACGCAAATGCCGGAATAAAAACATGATTCATGTCTGTTTATCGGCTCTTATGAACTACACAGTCTTTACAGGTGTCCCGATCGGTATGGTGTCGTAGACCCACTTGGCGACACTGTACTTAAGTCTTATACAGCCCGCTGAGATATGTTTGCCCAGAGTTCCGTTCTGGAGGGTTCCGTTATAATTATATGTCACGCTGTGAAGATAATAAGGACCGTTCCATTGTGTTGCGTAATAACAAAGCGACCCGTGGGAATAGAAGTATGAGAGCTTCTTGGTCACTTTATAATTTCCTCTGGGTGTCTCATGCCCCCTCTTACCGCATGACATCGGATAGATCTTATATAAAGACCACTGACCTATGCGCCCCTTGAATATCTCGATATAGCAATTATCCACATCAGCGATTATGTAGTAATCCGTGGGACTGTCGTAATAGAATTCATTTATGCAGCGGACATGCTTTGCCGCATCATTGTAACACCAGTCGAGTCCGCCGTCTTCATCAAGATCATAATAATCATCACAGATGCACGTCATACCGTTCAGATGATCGATATAGTTGTCTATAAGGATCTTCTTGACCCAGATATTATATTCGTAGCATAAACTCACAAATTCATCGGATGATATGAATTCCCTGAACACAAGATATCTGCTGTATCCTGACTCAAGCATGGAAATATAATAGGATCTGCCTGATTCATCAGAATATCTTCCGTAACAACCGGTGTACAGATCTTCAACGAACTGCTCATCACTCTGGCCAAGTGACCTGTACTGATCGGAAAAATAAAAGTGATACATCACGTCATAAGCAGCAGATATTCCGCCATCAAGACTTCGTGCCAGTTCATATATCTCTTCTTCATCAGCATGCATCTGCCTGGTAACCACGGCATAAAGCCTTCTTACAAATAATATATGCCCGGCATCGATCTCCTCTTCTTCAAGGGATACGCTGTCTCCTGTAGTATCGGCTGCCACGGAAACAAAACCGCTGCCGTCAAAAAGGCAGAAAACCGCAGACATCAATAAAACAAGGCATACAGACTTTTTTAAGCGGTTCCCGATCATACGGATCCTCACAGTTTAAGGATATAGTCACATAATAACACTAAATCGGATTTAAACTGCAGGAAAGCACCCTGTCATAGTTTCTTTTTCCTGCGGATATGGTAAACGATCATATAGACCGCAAGCATCAATGTCAGGATAGCAACTGCCAGAGCAGATACTATCAGTCCGTTTATAAAGTAGTTCTCGAGCCTGGTCTTTCCAGCATTATAGATCGAATACGGTTCTATATAGCGTTCATGGCCGTCGAACCTTAGATCTTTGCAATAGATAGTAAGACCTTCTGTCTCGCCCCCGGTCCCGTCAATATATCCTGTATCTTTATCGACATAGAGAAGTATATCTTCGGTGCTGATATCCCCTGCAAATAAGACTTTGACACAAGAATAGCATTCATAACGGGTGCCGTCTAAAACAACATCAGCCTGTCTTTTGCACGAAGTATAGACAGCATCATAACCCTCGGCAACAGCTTCCGCTTTATGCTCTTTTCTCATATTTGCATTGTATTTGTACGTTTCAGAATAACCTATTACTGTCGCAACAAATAAAACGATCATTGATATGAGCAAGAAAAGGATCACCTTCCAGCCTCTCCTCTTCCTGAGAGGCTTGATCTCGACCTTCTCTTCTTTGCTAATCTTTACCATGTCGTTGATCTCCTCGATATCCTTCTCGGTCTTTACAGAATCAAGAGCAAAGACTATTACGGTTATTACGCCGACATATATAAATGCCATCCAGTAGTTGACCGGATAGAACCATCCGACGATAAATCCGAACACGATAACCATGATGCTTATGACAACATACTTGATAAGATAACTTACCAGTATCGAGAACGATGTTTTCTCATCGAAAAAGTAATTGAATACCGAAAGTAACAGCGCAAGACCAAATATCTCAAATACGAGTTTTATCTCATCGGTAAAACCTGCCTCAGCGATAGAGAACGTAAAGATTATCAGAATCATGAGAGCTGCAAATATGCAGGTGTCTTTTAATATCTTCCTCATATAAGCTTTCTCCTGAAAATCCTTTTTATATCCTTCAGATATTTTCTCGATACGATAAGTTTCTCATCATTATCCAGTACCGCTTCCAGATGACTGTTCTTTATCTGCATGATCTCTTTTAAATGGCCGGCATTCATGAAGCACGTTCTTGATATCCTTACGATATCCGTATCAACTATCGCGGCATCTATATCAGACATGCTGCCGTCATAACGGTAGACTTCATTTCCCGTGTAGATAAAGATCTTGCGTTCCACATTTTCGATGTAATAGACAGAGGGCATATCTATACTTACAGTCTTCCCGTCTGATTTTCCGGTGAAACTGATACTCATGTTCTTTATCTTTTTGATCAGGCTGTCGACCGTTCGATCATATTCGGGATATTCAACTATCACCGTCAGCGGCTGATCCTTAACCTGTCTTTGTTCTACCCTCATTTGCCTTTACCACACAGAGTTTGATTCCGGCACCCAGAGCACCTGCTAAAAGGATCAGAAAACCGGAAGTAAAACTCCACGGAGCCCACATAAGAGCTATCTCCTTTAACCCTGCTCCGAATATCAACGGAAAGAGTATAAGCATCAATATAAACAGAACCGTAAGTGTTGCTCCGATCACTGTAAGTATGCGCTTCTTTCCCGTGCACATAACAAAGATCAGGATAACGGTTCCGGCAACTGATACTGCCGTAAATATAATATCAAACACTGTCCAAACATCACACTGCAATTCTCCGTGAGAGTTACCGGTAAGTTCGGAAAAAATAATGTTGCATAGACTGTCCGTGGTGGCTGCCACATTAAGATTTGTCAGCACACATACTCCGATCTTCTCACTTCTCGAAAATACTATCCTTGAAGAATAATTCGGAGTCCCTCCGGAATGTCCGATCATATCTCCTTCGAATCTTTCCCAACCGCCGTAATATTCTCCTTTTTTCTCAAGATGCGATATAACTCCTTCAATATCTGACCGGTCCGATTCGATCCAGTTCCTCATCCACATACCGATATCTTCAGTATTAGAATAAAAATATCCCGCGGGAATACTTCCTTCTCTTACATCAGTCTCAAATTTAAATACGTTTCTGAAGCCAAGTCTGGTGCCTTCGATTATCCTTCCTTCATCAGGCATGCCGACAGTAACAGATTCCAATCCCATAGGCTTCAGGATCTTTTCTTCCATATATTCTCGATATGCTCTGCCGGTAACGTTTTCGATAAGCAACCCGAGAAGATTGTAATTAACGTTGGAATAAGAATATTCTGTTCCGGGCATGCTCTTTAACTCTTTTCCCGAGATGCTTCCGGCCCATTCCGATAAAGACATATCTTTTGAGGCAGAAGGATAATCATTCTCACTGTTGGTAAACCCGCTCTGCTGTCTCATCAGATCTTCAACAGTAATATCAACAGGATCAGAACCATAATAAACAGTAAACCCAGGTATAAGATCCGATATCATATCCCGGCAGTTTATCTTCCCTTCACCGATCAGTTTCTGCACCGCAAGTCCCGTAAATGATTTTGTCATTGAACCTACCTGATACAATCCTTCGCTGTCGCCGTAAAAATACAGTTCTCCGTGATCATAAACAACGGCACTGACACTTTCACATTTGGTTTTTGCTTTGAATCTCTCTATGAGCCCGTTAATATCAGAACCTCCTGCGGTTAATCCCTGATTGCTGATCAAAAGAGTGATAACGGCTGTAAAGATACGTTTAAGCATTGATCCGGTCATTCCTTTCGTTTTACTTAAGCGAATCGTAACCGATGGATATTTTCCAAACAAGACAAAGCCTCACTTGTTGCAAATGAAGCTTCGCGAAATGCAATTTTAATGAGAATCAGGCACCAAGATTATCTGCCGTGTCGATTATAACAACGCACTCCGGATCAACAAGGTTCATGATCGTGACCATATCCTCTTCTGATACCGCAACACACCCTGCGGTGTAATTTCTGTTGGATCCGAAGCAATGAAGGAATATCGCCGACCCTTTTCCGATCGTACATTCTTCATTAAAAGAAATATTTAGACAATACTGATATGCCTTAGTGTAATCTATAAGATGTTCACTGTTCTTCGTATCAAGATCCGGACAGTCATTAATGCTGATCATCTCGTTATAGTGCATTCCTTCTCTCATATCACCGGACCAGTAAAGATCATCCGTAACCTGAACATATTGAAATGCACATCCCGGATCGGGAGCTATTCCGAAAGCCATGTTAAAGCGGTAAATACCGATTGGAGTCCTTCCGCAGCCTTCTTTCCGCTCTTCGTCGTAGACCATTCCGTTCTTTCCGACACAGCCGTCAACAGATAAAACCTCAATCCAGTTACCGTTCTCATCGCGCTCATGCAAAGATACGTTAGCGGAAGTCTGATCCATTCCGGATGCAGCTACGATAAACAACTGGTCATTTCCGTTATCTTTAGCCTGCGGAAGATTTCTTACCCATTCGGGAGACATATCTTTTATTTCCTCAGATGATTCTGTTGTTGTCTCTTCAGGAACTGTTTCTGAAGTTTCCGGCATAGAAGAATCTTCAGATATAACCGTAGTTTCAGTTTGAGATTCTGATGATGTTGGTACGGTCTCACGAATACTATTGCCGGTTCCGATCACTTCAGAACCGTTGACCACAACTTCAATATCAGTATTGACCGTTGTATTTACATGACAGGATGAAATTCCAAGCAACACACTTGAAGCTGCGATCACGGAAATAAAAGTCAATATATGATTCTTTATGTTCATACCCTTTTCGCTGCGATCTTCTTAAGTAACTTAGTCTTGATCCTGTCGATCCATTCTGTTGCTTCAGGCATACGGAAGATCACTGCCATAGCAAAATAGACCACTACGGCAACAATGCCTTTTACGGAAATAATCACAAGCTGCAGGAACTTTCCGCCCTGTGCAGGCAGGAACATATCAAGAATAAAGACAACCAGTCCCATAATTGCAGCACAGGCTCCTGCCTTCAAAAGGAATCCAAGTATACCGTGAGGAGCTATTTCCTTATGTCTGCAATACATTATTGTAAGCATTACCATCTGACAGATATTTGTTACCGAATAAGCCAAAGGAAGGGATAAAAGACCTACTCCCAAAGTGATCAGTGTGTGGCATATCAAAGGATTGATAACAAGTCCGATCAAGCCGGCAAACAGAGGCAGTTTGGTCTTTCCGATTGCATAAAACGCCTGATTAAATACGTGGACGACAGTTGCGGTAATGATGGAACTGCAGAATCCCAGAAGGAAGACAGCAGCGGTGGCAGCATTATCATTTGTATAGTTTGCATGCCACTGATATATGGCTTTAACGACATCAACGGTCAGGATCGCAATAAAGACAGCAGAAGGTATCGTCATGAATAAAGCGCTCTTCATTGACCGTGATACGAGTTCAGATGCTTTGCTGTAGTTTTTATTCTTGTAATCACCCGAAAGTTCCGGTGTCATTACTGTTGTGATCGCCACAACGAAAATAGAATACGGGATCTGCCAGATAGTCGATGCATTTCTGAACAGATATACGCTTCCGCTGTCGAACTGAAGCGCAAACCCGTTAAGCACAATATTATTGATCTGTATTACTGATGCGGATATAAGGATCGGAATAGCACGGAAAAACAGCTGCAGGAACTCCTTATCGGCAAAATGAAAATTCAGCCTGAACTGCTTGAGTTGTTTGAATCCCAGCAGGTACTGGAAAAGGAAATTGAATAGTGCCGCAACAAAAAGTCCGCACATCGTAAGAGTCAGATTTAACAGAGTATTTCCTCCCATAAGCAGGATGGAAATGATTACGAAAATGTTATACAGGACCGGAGCAAATGATGTGATCGTAAATCTTCTGTAGGAAATCAGGATACCGTTGCACAATGCCGCAAGCATGATGAAAAAGACCTGCGGGAACAATACTTTGGAAGCCGTTGCTGCAAGATAGACCGTCTCAGGATGTTTTACCGTCTGAAAAACAGCATAAAGATTATATAAAGGCACAGAGAAGATCGTTCCGAAGGTGCAGACCACTACCATAACGATCGTTACGAGTGTAATAAATTTGCTTACGGTCTTAACGCCTTCCTTTTCCTTTCCTACAGCAAGCTGTGCGCTCATATAGGGAGCGATCGTGGAATAGATCGCACCGCCGACTAAAAGGTTATAGAAAAGATCAGGAACATTAAACGCGAGCATATAAGCATCACGATAGATCTCTTCACTGAACTTCATGGAAACCAGAACATCTCTTATGAGTCCGGAACCTTTGGTTACAATAAGACCGATACCTACAATGATAGTAGATAAAGCAAAACTCATCCCTCTTTTCTTTGCAGGGGATGTATTGGTTTCCTTCTTCATTTCAGTATTCTCAGCCACTTAACCTTTTCCATCCTTAACAAGCGATATCGCCTGATCCAATGCCGCAACAACCGTACAGGAGCGTATAGTATCCCTGTCACCGTCAAAATTCAACCTGAAAGAACCTGACATGTTGCTTCCGGGACAGCAATATCCCAAATACACCGTTCCTATAGGTTTTCCCGGTAATTCTCCGGTAGGGCCGGCGATTCCCGTAACAGAAACAGCTATATCAACCCCCAATACCGAAGCAGCACCTTCGGCCATTGCAACGGCACATTCATCCGATACTTCAGTATAAGAATCTATTATTTCAGAAGGCACTTTGAGCACATTTTCTTTTACTGCATTTGTATATGATACGACCGATCCCTTAAAAACCGCGGATGCACCTGCCACATTGACGACAGATGCGGAGATCAGTCCGCCCGTAAGGCTTTCGGCAAATCCGACTGTCAGACCTGCAGACCTGAATAATCCCACAAGCTTACTTGCTCTTATATAGATTTCCTCATTCAGATCAGCCATCACTATTCCTTGCCTGCATCTCGAGCCATTCGGTCTCTGTGATCAATATCTTCCTGGGTTTGCTCCCCTCAAAAGGTCCGATGACTTTCTTTTTCTCAAGTTCATCGATCAGTCTGGCAGCTCTCGGATAACCAATCCCGAGTCTTCTCTGGAGGACGGAAACACTTGCACTGCCGTTCTCGATAACTGTCTGGACAGCCTGATTGAACATATCATCAACATCAGACGATCCGCCGGAGGAATTTGCAGAGGAAGCACCTGCTGCCTGACCTTCACCGGCTGTAACCCTGTCAATATCTTTGATGATCGTCTCGTCGTACATAGCACCGTATGTCTTCTTAAGGCAATTAACCACCGCTTCAACCTCTTTATCAGAAAGGAATGCGCCCTGGCCTCTTACAGGCTGCGGGGCACTCATCGGGGCATAGAGCATGTCGCCTTTGCCGAGGAGTTTTTCCGCACCAATCTGATCGAGTATCGTTCTTGAATCGACACCTGATGTAACGGCAAAAGCTATTCTCGAACCGATATTAGCTTTGATTACGCCTGTGATTACATCTACTGAAGGTCTCTGTGTCGCGATCAGCAGATGGATGCCTGCGGCTCTTGCAAGCGCAGCAAGTCTTGAGATATATGTCTCGACTTCTTTTGCAGCCACCATCATGAGCTCCGCAAGCTCGTCTATAACGAAAAGGATAAGTGGCAGATGTTCTACCTGCGGATCGTTCTTATACTTTTCGTTGAAGCCTTTGATATCCCTTACCTGTCCCTCTTCGAAAAGCTTATATCTTCTCTGCATCTCTGTTACAGCCCAGTTAAGCGCACCTGCAGCCTTCTTGGGATCAGTTATGACAGGCATGATGAGATGAGGAACGCCGTTATATACTGAAAGTTCAACGACCTTGGGATCGACAAGTATCATCCTGACTTCTTCAGGTGAAGAGTGGACAAGGATACTTGTCAGGATCGAGTTGATACATACCGACTTACCGGAACCTGTGGAACCGGCGATCATGAGGTGAGGCATTTTCGCAAGATCACAATAAATAGGTCTTCCGGGAATATCTCTTCCGAGAGCTACAGTCAGAGGCGAAGAAGCCTTGAATTCCTTTGTCTCGACAAGTCCTCTTAACTGTACAGCCGTAGGAACATCATTAGGGATCTCAATACCGATAGCACTCTTTCCGGGGATCGGGGCTTCGATCCTTATTGAGATAGCTGCCATTGCAAGCATGATGTCATCCTGAAGATTGGTAACTCTCGATACCTTTGTTCCGGTCTCAAGTGTCAGCTCAAATCTTGTGATTGAAGGTCCGTGTGTAATGTTTACGACTTCGGCATTGATACCGAAGCTCTTAAGCGCATCTTCAAGCTTATGAGCCTTAGCTTTGAGTTTTCTCTCAAGATCGGCATCAGTGCGCTGTTTGATATCAGGTGCAAGACACGAAGTCGGTGCGGGTTTGTAGTTTCTGAGTCTTTTTCTCTGTGCGCGGACCTGCGCTTCATGCTGTTTTGTCTCTTCGGCGAATTCAATATTTGTTGTTACCCTGGAATGGTTTTCCTGAGATGAAGTCTTTATGATCCTTCCCTCTGTCACGCTGTAACCTTCGGAATTATCACTGCCCTGATTGATCGTGATCCGCCCGTTTGAAGGGTCGGGAGCACTTACAGCCGGTGCAGTATTTACGGCAGGAGTTTCTTCACCGTTTGAGATCAGCTGATCGTAGACTGACGGTTTGATCCTGGGTTCTCTTACAGAACGCTTCTGATCTGAGTAGTCATATCCGGAACCTTCAGCATCTTCCCTGACTTCATAAGGATCCTCGGTTCCGCTGTAAATATCAGTCTCTTCGCCGGCAGAATGGCCCTGATCACTACCTGAAGCATCAAGATCATAAAAATCCTCTTTCTTCCCGTTATCAAGGAAAGAAAGATTCTTCTTTGGTTTCTTGACCTTGGCAGCTCCGGGGATATTCAGAGGATCGGTGATATATCCGAAATCAGCATCCGGACCGTTTCTGTCCGATATATCATATTCTTTCTCGTTATATGCGAGCTTACCGGGATCCTGCATAACAGGCTGGATCTGCCCGCCTGTCAGCTTGTCGACATCCGTAAAGCCGGTAGATCCGTCGATCGGAAGATTCGTCATGAACGGTCCCATTTTCTCTCCCGAACCTTTATTACCCTGAACGAAAGGCGAATTTCCTGTATTAGCATTGTTAGGAGTTATCATGCCGTTATTGCCGTAACTGATAACGGTTGTTCCGGAAGTTTTACGGGACGGTCTTTGGGCAGCATTATTACCATAACCGTTGCCGGAATAAATCTGATATTCAGGATTTTTTCTGTGCTGGTTCTTGTGGCTTACCACACTGTTATAGACTTTTCCTGAAGCGGTGCTTATTGCATGAGCCGTTTTCTTCGCAGTCGCTTTGAGCGATACCCTGAACACAAGCAGTATCTGTGTAAGAAGGAACACAACTATAGCAAGAATACCTATGACTGTTCCGGTTACTTCATAAAGAGCAACGGCTATTGAACCGCCTACAATTCCGCCGGTCAGAACAGGTGCCGAATTAGCAGGATTGGTTACAATAGATGCTTCCGAACCGGACTCCCATAAGAGCGATAAAGCTTTCAAGGCAGATGTCTTACCGTCGGTATTAAGGCATAATCCCTGGAAATAACCCATATCCATCGATACGAGCGCAAGAAGCGCGGAAACAGAAACAAGAAGGAGGATAACGCTCCTGACTCTTATTCCTGAAACACCCTGTCGCTTCTCAAAGAAAACATCTAAAGCCACATAAAGGATATAGACCGGAATAGCATATGCGGCAACACCTATAAGTCCGAGGAAGAAATCCTTGGTGGCAGCTCCGATAATGCCAGTCAGGGAAACAGGCAGATAGAATATCAGTATTATTGCTATCGCAACGAAGAAAAGGACTATGCCTGCTGCTTCCTTGCGTGAAGTATCCCTGCTCAAATCCCAAACCTCCCGGCTGCCTTATATAGTAAAACCAAAGTCTTGGCATCCTGTATCTCATTGTTTTCAGCCATCTCCAGAGCCTTATTCAGCGGCATCTTTACCGTAGCCAGATATTCATTCGGATCAGGCTCGCCGCCTTTATACTCAAGACCGGTGCCAATGAACAGACTGATCACTTCAGAACAATAACCCGGAGTGGCAGCTATGGCGCCGGCACTTTCTATATTCCTGGCGATAAACCCTGTCTCTTCCGTAATCTCCCTGCTCACACATGAAAGAGGATCTTCATCCTTTTCAAGCTTGCCTGCGGGAGCTTCAAGCATCACCTTTTCAAACGGACTCCTGAACTGTCTGACCAGATAGCAGTTACCCTGATCATCAACGGGCAGTATGCATGCTCCGCCGGGATGTTTTACTATCTCTCTGACAGCAGGCTTACCTTCCGGGGTAAGTATCTTCTTTACTTCAACATCGAAAACCCTGCCTTCAAAGACCGTTATCGAATCCACGGTCTTTTCGAAAAGCATATCTTCACTGCAATTGATCTTCCCCATCAGGATTTCCCCTTATTTCCGCTTATCTTTTTCCATTCAGCGACAGCAAGTTCGTCGCAACGGTTATTGAATTCGTTATCAGCATGACCCTTGACTTTTATAAACTTCACATCATGCATTGAAGTAAGCCTTATCAGTTCCTTCCACAGATCACTGTTGGCAACTTCAGCCTTAGCGCTGTTTTTCCAGCCGTTTCTGATCCAGCTGTCGATCCAGTTCTGTGTAAAGGCATTAACGACATATGCACTGTCACTGTAGATCTCGACTTTACAGCGGCGCTTTAATGCCCGCAGGCCTTCGATAACCGCCATTAGTTCCATACGGTTATTCGTTGTGTTATCTTCACCGCCTGAAAGTTCTTTTTTTACGCCGCCTGCCATAAGAACAGCAGCCCAACCGCCCGGACCGGGATTACCGGAACACGCACCGTCGGTATAGATTATCACTTCGTTGATAACTGCCATGCTAATCCGGGAAAGGCTTATTTATTGCCCTTCATCTCCTGAGTCTTATCGTAAGCTGCAGTAACTGACTTGATAACAGCATTTCTTAATCCGTTCTCCTCAAGAGCCATAACTCCTGCAATCGTTGTTCCTCCGGGAGAGCAGACCATATCTTTCAACACTGCAGGATGCTTACCGGTCTCAAGAGCCAGCTTGCCGGAACCGGCAACAGTAGCTGCAGCTATCTTGAGCGCATCGGCTCTTTTTATCCCGAGACTTACTGCGGCATCGGCCATAGCTTCGATAAAGAGCATTACATAAGCAGGTCCCGTACCGGACACACAGCCGATGGCATCCAATGTATTCTCATCGCAGAGAATAGTCTCTCCGCATGTATTAAGAAGCTCTAAAACAAACTCGGACTCCCCGTCGCTTAATCCGACAGGACATACTGCTGAAACACCAAGTCCGACCTGAGCAGGTGTATTGGGCATTATCCTGACGAACTTTCTTCCTTCACCCAGGATGCCTCCGATCCTCGCACATGTGACCGCAGCAGCTATTGAAAGCACTATTGCTTCAGGCTTTAAGTCATCCCTGATACTCTTCAGAGCGTCATCAAAATGAACAGGCTTTACAGCCATAAGTATATAATCTGCATCCTTAACCGCTTCATTTATCGAAGAAGCAGCGTTAACGCCTAATTCTTCAGCACATCCGGTGCATGCCTCCGTAAAAACATCGAAGCACCATGCTTCTTCAGGTCTGATGACTCCACCCCTGACAAAACCGCCCAAAAGCGCCTTGCCCATATTGCCGGTACCGATAACTGCTAATTTCATAAAGCCTTCTCCTTATATTAATATATATGCAGGCGACTTAAATCTTAACATTACCCTTGACATAGTGCAAACCAACGATTAAACTGTTCGTTGCAACGAAGGGGAGTGGCTCAACGGTAGAGCAGCGGTCTCCAAAACCGCCGGTTGCGCGTTCAAATCGTGTCTCCCCTGCCATTTAAAGGACCTGCTCATCGGTGATCAGTTATCACTTCCGGGCAGGTCCTTTTTGTTTCACTAAAAAATTGTCCCAATAAACTTAATCTGATTGTAATTTATGTGGACTCTGTTACTGATTCTGTTATAGACTCGGTTACTGACTCGCTTGCTGTTCCTGACAGGTTCGCAAAATCCGAGTCATCGTAATTGGTTCCTATTTGGGAACTCTTTACCGCAGTCCTCGGAACAGCTTCGATCACGATGTAAGTAGTATCGTTGTTCTTTGTAGGGATCAGCCTGATAGCATAATTGCCTTTGACACTGTATTTCCCGTCTCCGCTGTAATCGCCAAGCATTCCCAGAGCAATATTCATCGCAACAAAGTGTTCCATATCAGGATAGAGTGTCTCCAGAGTATTGGCTGTATACATCCATACCGGGTTAACATCCTCATCGTAAGGAACATAGATCCTTATATATGCCATATAGCCATCGCTTCTTCTGGCCGCACCTTCAACACCGGCATTGGGATAATATCTGACGGGACCTGCAAAATAATCCGCATATGATCTGCTTACCTTAAACTCTTCATTGTCACCCAGGATACTCGGAGTAATGCTGCGGTCAACATAAGGAACAGGATTCAGTCCGATATCCAGTCCGCTGTTCATCAAAGAAAGCATCACTTCGGATTGATTGAATCTTGTCTTGAATTCCTCATATGTGATACCCATCGATTTTGTTGATGCTTCGGGCAGAACAAAGTAGATTCCCGAGATGATCAAGGCAGCAAAAGCGAGCAGGATCAACACCGGTATAAGAGGATCTATCTTGCATTTCTCGATAAAAGGAAGTTTTCTGAATTCCTCATTCTCTTTTTTGGTCTTAAGTTCAGCTTCAGAAACAACTGCCTTTTCCTCTGATACTTCAGCATCAGCTTCTTTATCTTCGGCAGCAGGTTCTTCTTTTTCATCCGCTTCACTGTCAGAAGATTCTACTAAATCATCTTCAGATTCACTTTCAGATGATTCTGTAACTTTTCCTTTAAACTCATATTCGGTTTCTGCTTCTTTTACCTCTTCATCCGTTTCGGAGTCTTTATCGGTTTCTTTTATCTCATCAACAGACGCATCATTATCAAGGCTGATCTTCTCATCTGCTTCTTGCGCGGTGATCTCATTATTCTTTTCAGGTGCTTTGCCCTTATTTTCAGATTTAGACATACAGGAATCCTCCATTTTGACCCGAATATTATAAAATTAAAGTCCGCACTTGTAAAATCTCTGCATTAAGCTTTCCAATCGTGTAAAATATCTGTTGTCGGAAAACATTTTTAAGGGGGATAAATAAATGCCGCATTTATTGATCTCGGGTGGCAGCCGTGGTATCGGCAAAGCGTGCGTAAAGCTTTTTTCCGGTAACGGTTATAAAGTATCTTCCTTCAGCCGTACCGGAGTTCCGGACGATGCAATTGACGGCGTATCATATTTTGCATGCGATGTCAGGGATCCTGATTCTGCAACAAGAACCGTTCAGGAAGCCGTCGAAATGAATGGACCTGTTGATGTGCTTATCTCCAACGCCGGTATAGCACAGTCAGGACTTGCCCAGGATATGAAGTATGAGGACTACAGGAACATAATGGATACAAATTTCGGAGGCCTCTTTAATCTTTCCGGCGCAGTTATTCCTCTGATGGTAAGACAAGGAAGCGGTGTAATACTTGCCGTATCCTCAATGTGGGGACAGACCGGTGCTTCTTGTGAGGCTCTTTATTCAGCAAGCAAGGGCGCCGTTGATTCATATATAAAAGCACTTGCAAAAGAATTAGGACCTTCCGGCATAAGAGTAAATGCCGTATCACCGGGTGTTGTAAACACAGACATGATGAGCGGATATGATGACGATGCAAAACAGGTTCTCTGTGGTGACACACCTTTAGGAAGACTCGGCACACCTGAAGAGATTGCAGAAGCGCTGTTTTTCCTTCAGTCTGACAAAGCCTCATTTATCACAGGTCAGATCATCGGAGTAAACGGCGGATACCTCATTTAATTGAATTGTCCCATGTAATCATTTAGAATATTTAGTACTGTGTCTTTTTGTCACTGAATCTATGCCTCAGAAAGGAGAGGACTTATGGCTTCCAATAACTATTCAAAGATCACACCCGAGATAATGCGTCTTGCCGAGATCTGCAAATCAAACGCCATAGATCCTGAGCTCTACACCACCTATGATGTCAAGCGCGGCCTGAGAGACATTAACGGTAAGGGAGTACTTACAGGACTTACGAGGATTTCCGAAGTCAATGCTACCAAGGTTGTTGACGGTGAGATCCAGCCCGCACCCGGAGAGCTTTTTTATCGCGGTATCAACGTAAAAGAGATGATCAAGGGTCAGCCCGAAGAGATGCACTGCGGTTTTGAAGAGACCACTTATCTCCTGCTTTTCGGCAAACTTCCGAACGAACAGGAATTAAGGGACTTCAGAGTCCTTCTTGCTGAATCTCGTTCGAAAATGCCGAAGAACTTTTTCAGGGACGTAATCATGCAGAAGCCCTCTTCCGACCTTATGAACAACATACAAAGAGGCGTTCTGAATCTATATGCTTATGATACACAGGCTGCTGACACATCCATTCCGAATGTGTTAAGACAGTCCCTGGAACTGATATCGATCTTCCCGATGCTTGCTGTACACAGCTACAATGCAATGCGCTATTATCTGGACCGTGATTCTTTGGTAGTCCACAGACCAAGACCGGATTTATCAACTGCCGAGAATTTCCTGTATATGCTGAGAGCAGACAATAGATTCACACCGCTCGAAGCAAAGATACTCGATGTATCTCTTATGCTTCACGCAGAACATGGCGGCGGTAACAACTCTACTTTTACAACACACGTTGTAACGAGTTCAGGAACCGACACATACGCTTCTGTCGTTGCCGCATTGAGTTCGCTTAAGGGCCCTAAACACGGCGGCGCAAACATTATGGTTGTCAAGATGTTCAAGGAATTGGAAAGAAGCATCTCAGACTGGGAAGATAACGACGAGATCCTTGCATATCTTGAGAGGATCCTTCATAAGGATGCATTTGACCGTTCAGGTGTCATTTACGGAATGGGACATGCGATCTATTCTGTTTCCGATCCGAGAGCACAGATCTTCAAGCGCTATGTTAAGGATCTCTCTGCCGAGAAAGGCAGGACCAAGGAATTCGAATTCTACGAAAGAGTTGAAAAGCTTTCGGCTGAGCTTATTGCTGCCGAACGCAGGATCTATAAGGGTGTCTCCGCAAATATCGATTTTTACAGCGGATTCGTTTATTCAATGCTCGGCATCCCGATGGAACTCTACACTCCCCTCTTTGCCATAGCAAGGATCTCCGGCTGGTCGGCACACAGAATCGAAGAACTCAACGGCAAGGGCAAGATCATCAGACCCGCATATAAAAGCGTTCAGCCGAGAGTCGATTATCATCAGATTGGCGAAAGAGAATAAGAACTTTCTGAATAATACTGAAACTAAGCTTAAGGGGTGCCTCAATTGAGACACCCCTTACAAACCAAAAAGTTATTTACTTACAAGAGATAAAGACTAAAAGATCTGTCAAGCTTTATTTCTCATCTTCGACTTTTCCGAAAAGGTTAAGTCTGAAAAGCATTGCCTCGTCATCAGGATCAGAGCAGGAAATCTTTGCATTGCATACGATACCGCCCTCGATAAGCTTCATGATACCGGTGATCTGGCTGAGCTTACTCTTAAGGTTGAAGCGGTCACCTTCATCCGTAAGAAGTATTACGCTACCCTTGCACTCATCAAGTGCCTTCATAAGTGTTGCAACATCAATGTTGTCTAAGTAAAAAGCTTTCATATGTAATACCTCCTTAAATGGTATAAATTCCTTTTTTACTATCCCCAAAGGCTTTCCCTTTGGACAACCTAATGCTACACTTCTTCCCGTTTTCACTCAATGGATTTGTTGAACATATTGCATAATGAACGCTTCTTGTTTTTGTGCATATTGCACAACTAATTAAATGAGGATCCGGTACTTATATAAGTGTCCGGATCCCCTTAAACGCCTTATTTTATTGATCTTCATCGGCTATTAATTGCCGATGAGCTTATCTGCATATTTGGTGTTATCAAAAGTGGCGAAGTAATCATTTAATGTCTGTTCCCTTCTGATCTCTTCGACTGAACCGTCTTCCTTAAGAAGAAGTTCGGAACACCAGAGTCTTCCGTTGTAGTTATAGCCCATTGCAAAGCCGTGTGCGCCGGCATCGTGGATCGCAAGGTAATCTCCCATATCGATCTTCGGAAGCATTCTGTCTATTGCGAACTTATCGTTATTCTCGCAGAGGCTTCCTGTTACATCATACTTATGGTCACAGGGCTCATTTTCCTTGCCGAGAACGGTAATGTGATGGTATGCGCCGTACATAGCAGGTCTCATGAGGTTGGCAGCGCATGCATCCACACCGATATATTCCTTATAGATATGCTTCTCGTGAACAGCCTTTGTAATGAGCATTCCGTAAGGAGCAAGCATGAATCTTCCCATCTCGGTATAGATAGCCACATCTCCCATTCCCGCAGGAACAAGGATACGCTCAAACTGCTTTCTTACTCCCTCGCCGATAGCCATGATGTCATTTTGCGAATCTTCGGGTCTGTAACCGATTCCGACACCGCCCGAGAGATTGATAAATGCGAACTCGATACCGACTTTCCCGGATATCTCCGCAGCAAGCTCGAAAAGCTGACCTGCAAGAGTCGGATAATATTCATTCGTAACGGTATTGCTTGCAAGGAAAGCATGTAGTCCGAACTTCTTAACACCGAGTTCCTTAAGTCTTGTATATGCTTCTATGAGCTGTTCTTTTGTCATTCCGTATTTGGAGTCACCGGGATTATCCATAATGCCGTTGCTGAGCTTGAAAACTCCGCCCGGATTATATCTGCAGCTCATTACCTCAGGAAAGACAGGACCTAAGATGTACTCCAGAAAAGGGATATGAGTAATATCGTCGATATTGATGATCCCACCGAGATTAGCGCAGAGAGCATATTCTCTTGCAGGAGTGTCATTTGACGAGAACATTATCGGACCGCCGACTGCATCTGCAAGGATGAGCTCTGCTTCAGAAGAGCAGTCAAATCCAAAACCATAATCATTGATGATGTCCAGGATGTAAGGATTAGGTGTGGCTTTTACTGCAAAAAACTCATTGAAGCCCTTGTTCCAGGCAAAAGCTTCTTTTACTCTCTTACAATTCTCGCGGATCCCTTTCTCATCGTAAATATAAAACGGTGTATGGTGTGTTTTTGCGATCTCTTCGATCTGGCTCTTAGTTACAAACGGCTTCTTTTCCATAGTATTTCCCTCTAAAAAACGTTATGAGGTAAGTTAACATTTTATTAAAAGAAATACAAGTGGATTATATTGATAAGGCAGAATCGATTTCCAAAGATTTTATGCAGTCTTTCTTTCGCTTTCCATGCGTTTCACGACTTCATTAATCTCTTTCTCTGATGGTATATCAAACATTCCGATTGCGGTAAAGTAGATATCCACCTTGACATAATTCTTGCCATCGCGTTTTTCCTTGTCATGAATCTCAATCCTCTTTATCAGAGTGTTGACTAATACCGGATCAAGTTCTGTTATCTGTGACAGCGTACGAAGCCTGTCGAAAAGATAGCGTAACTCCACGCCTTCTTTTTCTGTCTTGGCCAGTTTTGCCTGCAGATCCGTGATGGTCTTGTCAATTTCTTTTTGTTCAGCTTCATATGACTGAATGAGTTTTTCAAATCGTTCATCTGAAAGCTTCCCAAAAGCATTGTCTTCATATACACGCTTTGAGAGAAAATCAAGTTCGCTGTGTCTTTTTTCAGCTTGCGCAAGTTTCATCTTCTCCGCCTTAAGAGCTTCAGCTTTCAAAAGCTTGTTTCTCTCGTTGATCATATACATGAATACATTTTCATAACAGCGCACAAAATCCGCAAGGTCGCTTATAGCCGTAATTACTATTCGCTCAATGACTTCATTCCTGATGTAGTGAATAGAACAGGAGTCCTTGCTTCCCTTATACTTCGAACATCTGTAGAAATCATATCTTGATCCGAAAATCTTGCTGGAGCAGAAGTGGAGTTTGGATCCGCAGTCATGGCAGAAGATAAGTCCTGAAAACATACTTGTTTTACCGCTCTTTAATCGTCTTCTCCTGTTTTGGCGAAGCTCATGAACTCTCAACCAATCCTCTTCAGAGATTATAGCTTCCTGCTGATTAGGAATAATCTGCCGTTGTTCTTCAGGAACATGCGTTATTTTGTGAACTTTATAGCTCACAGTTGAATAAGCATTATTTACCATACAACCAGTGTACTTCCTGTTATCAAGGATACTTGCTACAGTCGAACTTCCCCATCCATATGGGTTACCGGGAATTAGAACAGAATAGTTCCGACCAATCGAATCGTAATAAGCATTGGGTGTGAGCACCTTCTCTTCTTCGAGTCTACTCGCTATCTGCGCTGTTCCCAAACCTGAAAGAAACAGATCAAAAATACGTCTTACGGTTTTAGCCGCTTCCTCGTCTACCAACCATTTCTCCATGTCGTCCTCATCACGGACATAACCGAAGGGAATCCTGTGAGATACACGCATATTGTGTTCAGACTTTGTCTTCCACACCTGTCGTATCTTCTTGGAAGTCTGTGCAGCATACCATTCATTGAATATTGTATGGAACGGCATTATCTCTACGCCTTCGCCTGTAGCGGTGTTCACATGCTCCTGTATCGCAATGAAAGTGATACCCAAGGAAGGATAGACAATCTGTGTAAGACGTCCCATCTCGGTCTGCTCACGTCCGAATCTGGAAAGATCCTTGACGATTATTGTCCCGACTTTTCCGGCTTCGGCAAGAGCTTCCATCTCCTTGAACCCCGGACGATCGAAAGTAGTACCAGAAATACCATCATCTACGAAGAATCTCGTGTTATGGTATCCATTCTTCTTGCAATAGTCCTGAAGTATCTGTTTCTGGTTCTTGATGGAATTGGATTCCTCATCTGACTGCTTGTCTGCGTCATCAACTGATAATCTGCAGTAAAGCGCTGTTATTTTATTGTCATTGCCCTTTATATCTGATGTTGTCATATTACGTTGCTCCTTTCTGACAACCGGGCATAGCATCAGTATCTTCAGAATACTCCCTCATTTGGGAAGCGTCCACATTTTTCAAAAGATATTCCTGAAACTGCTTCATTACAGATACTCGGCCTTTGGGGTCATAATGCGTCTCTATCTCGAACACAGTATTTCCTGCATTTATGACAAAAGACTGCTCGCCATACTTTTCTATAGGCTCGAAAAGATCAGGATATATCAATTTCTTTCTTGCTTCGCTATCTTCTCTCATAATCTAATCCCTTTCGCAAACAGAACAAACGTTTGCTCAAATTGTAGAGGGCTGAATAAAGCATGTCAATACCGTATCCACATAAAAAGCGAAACAGTCCGTTTAATGGACTGTTTCACAAAAATCAGCAAAAATCAGTTTATCCCCAAAATTGCGACCACTTATCAACCTTGTTCCGAAAGCATAAGATTAACTCGATTCTCAATTATCTCTATGACATCATCCAGAGACTTCTGACCACTGTAATATGCAGGCATTTCCTCATTCATTATAACTAAGATTCCAGAATCCATATCCGGAACTGTAACTGCATCTGAAATCTGATCAATATAGTAATCAACGATATCTGTTGAGATCGGAATATCTGATGCATCATAAGGGTTACGTCTGGAATTCTTCAGATCTATATAGTTCTCAAACGAAATTTTCTGAGCACTTTTAAGAACAGGGTCAAAGTAGATATTTACCTGGTTTTGATATTCGGGAGACATCATAGACATCATAAACTCCCATGCTGCATCCTGCAGAGCACAACAGCTCGTAATACCTATGCCTCTTCCACTGATAACCTCAGCATGTCCATCCGATGAAGGAAGACCTGTTATGGAATAGTTCTTATACGCTTTCCCATATAAATACACAAAAGATTCGAATGTCACACCCTCTATGATCTGCATATTTTTCATTTGCATCCAGTTTTGGTTATCATATGGCATGACACCTGGGATTGAAGCAATATACTCATTTGTTACTTTAAAGTCTTCATTATCAAGCATAAGCTTTCCATCTTTAGAGAAGGATATACTGTCAGAATTTTTCATTAACGTTCTCATCAATGCCAGATTGTCATCATAGAGAATACTCTTGCCGGCATTCCTTTCATTTATGATATTGTCATACTGATCGAAAGTTAATCCAGCCGAACCCTCGTCTATAAAAGAATTCTTTATCATTAATGCTGTGCAATTGAAGCTGTAATCCAAGCGGTAATGCTTGCCGTCACGTCCGTTGGGTTCAGTTACAAACTCCATATAATCACCGTTATTAAGGCTTTTCTCAGATTTTATGCGCTTGGTAAGGTCAACAAGATAATCCAGACTGTTAAGTTGTGCGCTATCTGATCTGTAAATCACTATATCAGGTCCGTCTCCTTCCCTGATGTCAGACTTAAGAAGATCCACTGCGTCAGCTTCATAAGCAGTAATCAGAGTAAGGTCGTCATGGAATGCATCATTATCATAAACGCTTGTGGCAACATCGTAGTACTTATCGGTTACTTCGATAAAGTATTTGTCTGAGTTCCTGTTAAAGTCATTGATGGCGCCATATTCAAATTTGCTGATCCAATCAATATACGCAAGACTGAGTATCTTTTTACCATGATTGGGATTTTGAGCCGCTTTCTCCAGTTTTATAAGATGTGTAGTTGACATACCGCCCGTCGGAGACTGATCATCAATAAAAAGCACGATAGTGTCGTCTTTAGCCCACACAACTGCGTAATCTTCAAATCTGCCAAGTATATAAGTATCGTGAAGATCAGCCATAACAGTATCATCTTCTGTTCCGGAGATAGTTTTCGTGATCACTTTATTGTCACGGCATTCGAAAACCCCGCAATCAGGTACATAGTCCACCCAATTCAGATTATCCTTTGTTTCTGCAACTTCCATCTCAAAAGAATTCAGATCCACAGTACAGAAAAGACTTTTTCTGATACCGTTATCGGTAATCTCAGCAGTGATTGAGACTCCGTCTCCGTATTTCATTAGGTTGCCAATATAATTAACCTGAACATCATTTCCAAATTCAGGAGCAAAGAATCTCGTGTTCCCGCCTTCAACTACACAGATTTTGTACGAATTATGATCGAAGTCACCCATAGACATTAGATATACGAGCTTATCATTTACTCCGGTCATTGTAATTACTTGTGAGAACATGCTTCCATCATCAGGGAGTTCTATCGAAAACGGATTCTTCAACGTTGCATTGTCAAAATCAATTTCGTATCCGACATTAACAAGAGAATCCAATTGGGCATCATAATGATTGATAACCGCATAATACTTATCATTCAACTTATATAGCGTCTCAGGAGCATAGAAGATGACACCCTCTCCAAAATAATCGGAAAGACGCACCTGTCCGAGCAATTCGCCTTCATACGAATAATGTCTCAATATTGAATCGTTTGAATCCTTATTATGAATCATGAAAACAAGAATTACAGAATCCTCATCTGCAGCAAAGAAATTGTTATTCAGATCCCAAAACTCCTTGTTCACTTCTTTCTTAATGTCGTCTGGAGTAATGACTGTTTCAGTATCATTCCACCACGGATCATTTGCAGAGACTTCTCTGACATTTCTGGAAGTGTTTACAAAAGAACAGCTTGTAACTGTCAGTATAGCCGCCATGCTCAACGCCAGAGCCTTCCGGCTGTTATCTACAGGTCTCTTAATACTGATGATCCTCTTCTTCATCATCTCATATCCGCTCTTCATCCCGGTTGAAAGTGTAAACAGTGTTGCTGTGCTTGACTGCTGCTGGAGCATTCCAAGGAGTGTTCTGGCATAGTCTTTGGAAAAATCTTCGCCATACACCTTCATAACCTCTTCATCGCAAGCCAATTCACAATCAAATCCGGAAAGAATAAACGCCGCCCAGATAACCGGGTTATACCAGTTAAGGAAGAGAACCAGATATCTGATAAGTACCCACAAATAATCGCTGTGCTTATAGTGACATGCTTCGTGGCAGATTACATACTCACTTACTTTCTGTAAATCATTGTCAACATAGATTTTATTGAACAGAAGGAAAGGGGTTTCTTTATGCCCGATACTATAAATCTTTAGTCCGCTAGAAGGATCTCTACCGATATATTTCCTGTTGCGTCTGCAATACGAGATAAAACCGATATTGTACGCTATCAGAGCAGCTATAAGAACAGCAGAGACAAGATAACTGCTGTTCATTAAAACTGATTCTATCTTTTTCGTTTCACTTTGTTTTGCATTTGATACCACTGCATGTTTTTCCGGTATCGGATCATGTTCATTGATTATCTCAGGTTCATATTGTATTTCGTGATCTGCAGTATACAGATTATCGGAGCCTTCCGATTCAGTCTGTATATCTTCAGTCACAACCACAGGGGAGATACTGTCTGTTTCTTTATATGTAGCAGTTTCGCTTTTTGCAGTAAACAAGTTATTCCATATGTCTGCTACCGGAACATCAAACCTTACAAACGGCATTAATACCATATAGAGCGGAATTACAATCCAGAAAGCATACTGGTACCTTCTTCGAATCTTTCCGTTCGATAATGCTCTGATAATGATTATGCCGATAGTTAAAATCGAAATGCCGATGATGTAGCGCAACATATCAATCCTCTTCGATTATCCTTTTAAGTTCTTCTAACTGTTCTTTAGTGAGCTTGTCTGAACACTTCAGATTTGAGATAAGTAATCCAACATTACCGCCATACACTTTATCCAGGAAAGATGTTGTCTCTTCAAGTTCAGCCTCTGTTCTATCTATAGCAGCACTGAACCACTTGGTTCTTCCTTCTTGCACAAAAGTAACTATGCCTTTTTCAACCATACGATTAAGCAAGGTTATGATCGTCTGCTTGGACCATCCGGTTGTTGTATCTAGGGTTCTTGTAAGTTCCATTAAAGTCATAGATTTATTAGCCCAAAGACAATTGACTATCTTCCATTCTGAATCTGTTAAACGCATTTACAATAATTCCTCCAAAGTGGTCTACTTCTGTTTACCAATATACTACGTTGGTCGACAAGAGTCAACCAACAATGCTATTATTCAGTTCAATTTTGTCCGCATATAAGAGTTATGTTCATCGATGCTCCTGTATGTTAGTGATACAATAATCCCGGGTGTTATCCACACGGCATAGGCGGTTACCTCTAGTTGCCTTTGAAAAAAGGTCGAGGAGGTGGTGCTGATGAGCGATTATGAAATTCTGATCGTGGTCCTGACCATTATCGCAATAGTAGTAACTTTGATCATTGAGTACATAAAAAAATGACCGCCCCTGTACCAAAAGTTGCGGTCATTATTGACATAATACTGAGGTAACCGTCTAGTGGGTAACACCTCTTTACATCTACATAATACCACACAAGACTCAATTATCAATAATTCAACTATTACAACTATATATTTACTATCAGCTATTCTGAAAATCACTTCGGAACGGATATGCAAGCAACGCGTTTGTGTACCACAAACACTACTAGCATGTCAGGGGACACTTCCCCTGAGACCCCGAGGTGTTCTCATCGAACATAAAAAATGAACAATCTCCGAAATGTGATTACAAGGGTTTCAGGGATTCCCTGACAAGCTATTTGCGCATTTGTATATACATGCGCGATGCTTGTTCGTCCGTTCCGAAGTAATATGATAACCAAAACAATGAAGTCCGTAAGCAAGTCTTATTACTTCTTCCAGAAGTAACGCCTTATGACTTTTGACACTGCGCATCAAAAGTCAAGGCGCCCTTCGGGATCATTTTACGAAATAGACCGACAGGATGTATTATAATCCTATCGGTCTTATTACATTTAAACTGATGCTATGCTTTGTCTTTGCGTAACTGCCTTATGAATACAAACCAAGATATTTATGCTATATTAACTTTTGAATTAGAACGGCATCCGCATAAGATTTTTTATGCACCGTTTCAATAAGGGAGGATTAAAAAATGGAAAACAACAACATACCTGAAGAGTACCGTCCGATCTCGATGTGGGGCTACTTCGGATATGAGATCTTATTCTCTATCCCGATCGTCGGCTTCATATGTCTTATCATTTTCGCTATAGGTGCCAAGAATGTAAACAAGAAGAACTTTGCCAGATCCTACTTCTGCTACACGATCATCTGCTTCGTAGTATTCATGGTCATACTGGCGATAGTGATGGCAACAGGCGCGATAGAAAGCATTACCGGAAGTTTCTAAGACACCCTGAAAACACTAAAACAAAAGCTTATTCCCGGCGTTACGCCGGGGATAAGCTTTATTCATCTAAGACAGTCTCGATCGTTACCTGATCGTCTTTATCAAAGTTACCGGTGATACCGTATCCGGTATTCGGAACAGCCATCGAATAGACAACATCAAGAGATAACAGGACCAAAAGAATAAGGATAATCGGCAAAAGGATCTTCCGTTTGATCTTTCTGATCATGTTGTCGAGCAATGGTGCCAGGACATAGATGAAAGCCAGGCCGCACACACCGAATACGAATAAACCTTCTGCGCAGATGCGTCCGTTAAGATTGAGGAAATAGCCCTCGTAATTCCACCATTTTGCATTGAATACCGTCTCAAGAAGCCATCCGCTGAAATACTCCACGGTTCCGCAGAGCGTGATCGTAGCCACGAAGAAAATAAATGGTCTTTTGCGGAACTTATTGAGAATGACCAGAACTATCATTCCGCCAACTCCGTAGATCGGAAGCCACGGGCCGTGCAAAACGCCTCTGTTGATCAGTCTTCCCTTCATCAGGAAGTAATACAGCAGTTCCCATGTCCAGCCGAAATTCGCGAAAATAAAAAATAAAGTAACCAGGGACAGAACAGAATAGTGTCTAAGATAATGGATGCTCTCAAGGCCCTTGATCTTGCGCTGTTCAGGAATCGGTGAGAGCCTTGAAGGATAGACAAGTCCCTTCGCCTCCTTCTCAAAGGCCAGCATCTTCATCTTGCGCGCCTCGTGATTCTCATATTCGATCTCGTCCTTGCTGTTCCACAATACAACGCCGAAGTGCTTTGCAAAGAACTTTTCTCTTTTGCCTTCAAGGCCTTCTATTGCATACTCCGGCTTTTCGATCTCCTCAAGAACATCAGAATACGTATCAAGCAGAGTATTGGAATCCGCTCTTACAAAAAGATAATCATCGTTAAGTATCTCTGTACCGGGAATGTTCTTTTCTTTGGAATACTGTCTTATCTTTGCATAAAACTCAGAATAGCAGCATACAAAATAGGGATTCGCATAAAGAATATTGGCAACACCCAATGTGAGAAAACCGAGCAGATACCATCCGATAAAACTGACAAACAGAGCGAACACTTTCCGCTTGTTGCCTTTCATCATCCTCCAGGACAGTTTTAACGCCTCAAAAGGTCTGACATCAGGGTTTTCCGCAATGATATAAGGAACAAGTATCAGGCCACAGTGAACTATGGGAAATCCGATGACCGTTGCCATGCCCAGGATCTCAAAGACCGTTTTCAGTGCCATTACCAACGAGGCTCTGGTCCATCTCTTCATCCTTATGAGAAACAGATACCTGGAGAACGGAACCCTCTTATATATCCTTCCTTCAAGGAATATTCGTCGGCTTGCGGCAATATAGACATTACGGACATATACCCATGAAAACGCAGCAAACATCAGGATAAGGATCGTTACAATTATTTGGGCGGCGTTCTCGGTAACAGAGAACTGTAATATGACGGAATAGATATTCGAGACGATCGTTTCATTAACCACATAGTTGATCAGCTGATTTAATATTCCTCTTGTCCTGCCAAAGATCTCGTTAGTCTCTTTATCATAGAAAGAAACGCTGTACAAAGTATGTTTAGCGGCGGTATAAAGCGAGTCCGCATCTTCGTCGATAGTGTTATATGCTTTTTCCAGACGCTTAACATCCTGGACACCGGTGAATTCATACACTGCGTTAACCGCATCTGAAATTACCTGTCTTCTGACGCTGATAAGATTATCTGAAGTTAAGAACTCCGAGGATATGATCAAAGCAAAAAGACATGCAACAACATACATCAGATAATGATGCTTAAGATTAGTCCTAGCTTCACGTTTAAGCATTCTGCGTGAAAACACAAATCTGTCGTTACTGCTCTCCAAAAAAGAGTCACCCCCATCCAACGTCAATTCTAACATAAAAGAATAAAGACAAATGTTTTATATGTTCGAAAACAAAAATCTCTCACAATTAAAATAAATGATTGTGAGAGATTTAATATCAGATTATCTGAAATCGTATTTATTTATAAATCACATGCAGGTATATCCGCCGTCGACAGGAAGGTTAACGCCCGTAACATATGTGGTTGCCGGGGAAGCAAGGAAGCAGACTGCCGTATCAAGTTCACCGTCATTGCCATATCTTTCAAGAGGGATCATAGTCCTTGCATTAGCCTGGAAGAATTCGGAATCAAGCGTCTCTTTAGTAAGAGGGCTGTAGAAATAACCGGGACATATAGAGTTTACTGTAATACCGTACTTACCCCACTCTGCAGCAAGCGCTCTTGTAAGGTTAACAACACCGCCCTTGGCAGCGTGATAAGGTGATGCGGGAGCAACTTTGTTGCCTACAAGACCATACATTGAAGAAATATTGATCACTCTTCCGAATCCTGCAGGGATCATAGCTTTCTTGGCGATCGCTCTTGCCATTCTGAATGTACCGAAAAGATCGATGTCGATCTCATTTATAAACTGCTCATCAGTAATGTCCTCAGCAGGTGCAACAGCGCCAGTTCCGGCATTATTGACAAGGATGTCGATCCTTCCCATTTTTTCCAAGATCTCATCTATAGCAGCATCAACAGCAGCGGTGTCGGTAATATCAAGCTTTACCGCAAGAGTTTTTACACCATATGTCTTGGTTATATCTGCCGCAACTTCATCAATGAGGTTCTGACGGCGAGCGATCGCAACGATATCGCAGCCCTGATTTGCAAGAGCCTTAGCCATCTGAACACCTAGTCCTGTCGAGCAACCGGTTATTACGGCTACTCTTCCCGTTAGATCGAAAATGTTTGCCATGTAGTCCACCTCACTTAAAATATTCCACCGGAGACTTTTGTTTCTCCATTGAGGATTATACAGAATCGCGCCCTGACTATTAAGTTAATTCCCTTTTATTTTTAAGCATTTTTGACACTTCATGTACCGTTTCCATTAAGTTTTAGTCTTGTTTGCAGATATAACTCCGGTAATGATTTTCAATTCGACATATAAAAGCGACAAACTCTGACAAATGGTATAATGTATGTATTTATTACTATGGGAGGTATTCATTATGAAGTTTTTCAAGGGCAAGTGCGGGACTGTCGTAATCAAACTTTTTGAGACTGAATGTGAGGGAGGTCCTCTTGAAGAACTTATCCCGAATACTACTGATGCTGCAGGCGAGAAACATGTTCCTGTTATTTCAGTCAACGGTCAGGAGGTAACTGTTTCCGTCGGAGAAGTAGCCCACCCTATGATGGATGCCCATTATATTACTTTTGTTGCTTTAGAGACGGATAAGGGTGCTGTAATAAGGCAGCTTAAACCCGGCGAAGAACCCGTTGCCGTATTTACCGTAGGTTCTGATGAAAAAGTAATCGCTGCTTACGAATACTGCAATCTTCACGGTTTGTGGAAAGCAGAAGCATAAGAGCCGTCAGATTAAAAATCATGCAAAATCAGGATCTTAAGGATAATAGCAAGCTTACGCGGACCGAACTTGCTGTTCTTATAACCGCGGCCACAGTCACGATAACATTCGTGTCTACGTGTTCACCTCTATATCCGTTTAACCCCTGGGACGACACCAACTGTTTCTTCACAATAGGACGCAGCATGATACACGGCAAGGTCCTTTACAGAGATGTATTTGATCACAAGGGACCCTTTCTGTTTTTCATTTACGCTTTGACAGCTCTTGTTTCAGATACATCATTTACCGGACCATGGATACTCGAGTGCATCATGGCATCAATCTATTCCGTATTTGCATGGAAGATCGCAAAACTTTTCGTTACTCCTTCCAAATATGCAATTGCACTAATGCCTCTGTTCCTGGGTGTTGTATACACATCGAGACTGTTTAATTTCGGCGGCAATGCGGAAGAGATATGCTTTCCGCTCCTTACTGTTGCTCTTTATTTCGGATTAAAAGCCATAGTCAAAGGCGACGGACTGCCGGCAAAAGGAGAAGCATTGATCTGCGGCATGATTGCGGGTGTTTTGTTCTGGCTCAAGTTCACTCTGGTCGGATTCATGGCAGGTTTTTGTTTTTATATCCTCCTTTATTCCATCATCAGGAAAGAGTTCGTAAAATTGTGGTCTCTGGTATGGAGATTCCTTGCAGGCGTAATCATAGTCACTGTGCCTGTATTCGTTTATTTCCTTGCTACGAGGTCACTTAATTACCTTTGGGAATCCTACTTCCTTGCAAACACCTCATTTTATCTGGTCAACACCAATGCCAAGCCTTCGATAAGCGAGAAGGTCATTAAAGCGGTCATAATCCCGATCTTCGCACTCAGGAATTCATCCGTGGATTATCCGTCATTCGGTGTGCTTCTTGGGCTGTCTGCTGTCTCAATGTTTTTTATCGATAAGACTCACCGGTTAAAGACAGCACTCTTCGTTGCTCTGACGTTTGCTTTTTCTGTGGGTTTTGTTTTTGTAAGAGCATCAAACATCTACTATTACAGTTATATCTTCTACTATTGCTTCTGTCTTTCGGTCATTCCTTTTATAAAAGGTCTGAACTATTTAGAAAAGCTTACTTCCGCAAACAAAAAGATCATCAAGACATTCATCACGGCTGTTCTCCTGATCTTCTACGTATTCTCGATATTCATGTGCAAGAATATGTATCTTATCTTCAAGCCTAAGGATTATCTTGCCCAGTACCGTATGGCTGAGACGATCAATCAGACTCCCGATGCAAAGATACTTACATACTGCGTAATGGATTCAGGCTTCTATACAGCAGCAGGACTCCTGCCTCAAAACAGATTCTTCGGTCCGGGAATGAATCTCATGAATAACTATCCGGCTATTCAGGAGGAACAGGACAGACTTGTTGAAGAAGGATATTTCGACTATATAGTCACATCATATTTCTTAGAACCCGAGTGGGATAATTATGAATTGGTCCAGGTTGAGACTGATCCGTTTATTGACTACACCGGAGAAGCGATACTTGACGGTCACAAACTCTATAAGAGGATCTGACAGCCTTTAAACGACCTGGAAAATATAGAATTTAAGATAATCCGTCTCTGGAACATTCCACAGGATAGGATGATCCGGAGCCTGCGTCCTCGCTTCTATCTGCCTTAAGCTCACGCTTGCATCTCTTGCGGCCGAAGACAGCATCTTTCTGAATAATTCATCGGTCATGAAATGAGAACATGAACAGGTCGCAAGATAGCCGCCTCTCGGAAGCAGCTTCATTGCTTTAAGATTGATCTCCTTATATCCTCTTCCCGCAGAATCCACGGTCTGTCTGGACTTTGTGAACGCAGGAGGATCAAGGATTATATAATCGTATGTATGATCTTTTTTCTCAGCCATCTTTGTCAGCATATCGAAAACATCTTCACAGACATAATCTATCTTTTTATCGAGCCCGTTCCTTACAGCATTTTCTCTTGCCATTTCAATAGCCTGAGATGAAATATCAACACTTGTCACATGTGAGGCTCCGCCCAAAGCGCAGTTAAGCCCGAATGATCCTGTGTGCGTAAAACAATCAAGTACATTCTTTCCTTTAGCGATCCTGGCAGCAGAAGATCTGTTGTACTTCTGATCGAGGAAAAAGCCGGTCTTTTGCCCGTTCTCGATATCGACGGAATATTTTATACCGTTTTCCGTGATCTCTGTTATACACGGGAAATCTTTACCGCCATACCAGCCCTTGTAAAGATCAAGTCCCTCCTTTTCCCTCAAGGCGAGTTCGTTCCTCTCATATATACCTTTAAGAGGCTGACCGATCTCTTCAAACACCTTCATTAAAGCATCGTAGATAACTTTTTTATTTAATTCCAGACCAAGACTCGTAATCTGCGTAACGGCGATATCACCATATCTGTCACATGTAAGGCCGGGCATCTGGTCTGCTTCACCGTGAATGATCCTGCAGCATAAAAAGTCATCGCCCGGCATGACTGTCATCCTGTATTTAACGGCATAAAGGATACGTCTGTACCAGAATCCGGAATCAAAGACATCATTACTGTTGCGGGAAATGATCCTCACGGTGATCTTTGAATGCGGATTATAGAAACCCGCTCCCTGCCAGCTTGAACCTTCAAAACAATCCACGATGGCACCATCAGCGATTTCTCCGCTGCTTGATACTATCTCATCCCCGTAGACCCAGGGATGGCCGTTTTTCAAAGATCTTGCAGCCTTTGAAGTTATATTGACTTTAGGAAAAGGTCTTTCAGACTTCATTTACTTCCGCATCTCCTGATCAAGCCCAGGGATCTTCAGACTTTGGTGTTCTGATCTGTGATAAGAGCATCTGATCTTCAACAAACCACTGATTTGTCGACACTTTATGACGGAGCAGGATGTGCCGCTTTGAATCCGCACCGGAAGACTGCATGAATATCTTCATCCTGCCGTCGATCTCCTGATCGTATCCTCTCTCAGTCTCAATAGTATAAGGCAGTAAGGGTGTGTAATCATTTTCAGGAGATGTTCCTTTAAAGAATGAGCGGACACAGTTGCCGCCGTCAGCCATTCTGTCTGCAAGAAACTGCTTTTCAAACGGAGATACGCCATAAGGTCCCTTCAGGAATTCGAGCATCTCAAATGTCTCTTCCTTATTCTCCAAATAATGCATCATAACGGCTATAAAGAGTGCTGCACCATATTCAGGTTCACTAAGTGCTGCCTGTGGCATTGCCTTCAGTTCCTCGAGATTAGCAGGAAGCCTGTCGAATGTAATGATCATATGATGTATCCTCCAAGAAATTCTTTCATTGCTAAATTATATATCGCGAATATAATAAATAATATAAATATTTTTTAACAAATTTAACCATAATTAACAGGAGTTTTTTTTATGCAAGCAAAACGTAAACTCTTGATTTCAGTCCTGACAACTGTAATGATCTTTTTTGCTTTTACGGTTGTTGTTTCTGCAGATACCAATATCATAGATTCCGGCACTTCAGAATCCGGTAATTGGGAACTGACAGATGACGGTGAACTTGTAATCAAATTGAACTCTTCCAGCGTATCTTTAAATGAAATAGAAGTTGATTATTCTAAGGTCAATACAGTCAAATTTGATTGTATGGATATCAGAGACTCCTCGTATGAGCTGTTCTGGAACATTAGCGGTTGGAGTCACAGTATACCAACAATAAAATTCGTAGGCTGTAAAAACAAAACTTTCGGAGAAATGAGTTTCAGCAGTTTTAAAGATATACAGACTATAGAAATATCTGAGGGAGCCTCTTTCCCGGAGGGAATTACTTTCTCGAGCTGCACATTTAGTTCCCTTGATTCTATAAAAACTATTAATTCAAATCGCATTAGAATCACTTTTAGTGATATGTCAAAAGTCACCATTCCCGACACATACATTGCCGATGAACTTCATTTCGAAGATTGCAAGTTCGCAAGCAATACACTAACTCTTAATGCAACCAAAAACACTTATATTGCGGGCCAGCATTCATCTATTGAAAAAGTAGAAATCAAATCCACAGATGCAAATTTTCATATATTTAATCTCACTGATCTCACTGAAGTGGTATTTCCAAAAGGACTGACAAACATCCAAAGTTATGCGTTCGATACCTGTTCTCAGCTCAAGTCAATTGAATTGCCGTCTTCTTTAAAGAAAATATCTTCCCACGCTTTTTATGACTGCGGAATGCAGTCAGTTAAGCTTCCTGAAGGCTTTGAGGAACTTGAAGCATATGCATTTGAAGACTGTCAGGCTATGTCTTACGTAGTCATTCCTAAATCTCTTACTAAGATCGATAAGGATGCGTTTTCAGGATGTACGGCACTGTATCGTATTTACTATACCGGTACGGAAGAGGAATGGAAGCAGATCAAAGTTTTATCTTCGGGAAATGAAACGGATACAGATATCAATACTCTTTTCAGTAACTGCAGAATCTCTTTCAACTATAAGACCGGTTGGCAGCAGGAATATGACCAGTGGGTCTATTATAGTGAAAGCGGCATTAAGGTATAAGACAGCTGGAAAAAAATAGACGGTTCCCTTTACTATTTTGATACCATGGGCTATATGCTTACCGATTGGCAGAAAATCAATGGTGTCTGGTACTATTTGGGCGGCAGCGGCGCTGCAAGAATCGGTTGGCAGAAAATTGGCGGAACCTGGTATTACTTTGATGATAAAGGTGCCATGCAGACCGGCTGGAAACAGATTGACGGAACCTGGTACTATTTTAACGGCGGAGGCGCTATGTTGTCCGGCTGGCAGCTGATCGGAGGAACATGGTATTATTTCAGCGGTTCCGGTGCCATGCAGACAGGATGGCAGTTAATCGGCGGACAATGGTATTATCTCAAGCCGAACGGCGCGATGGCAGCTAACGAGTATTACGGCGGTTACTGGCTCAACAGTAATGGAACCTGGACCTATAAACATCAGGCAAAATGGCTCAGGAACTCTAAAGGCTGGTACTATACCGATGATACAGGTTGGTATGCAAAGAGTGGCACTTACAAGATAGATGGCATAGACTATGCCTTCAATGACAGTGGTTATTGGATAGAGTAAACATCTATTATGCTCCTCACGATTAGCATAAAGACGTGAGGAAATGTATTATTACAAAAGCAAAGAAGCAGTCAGCGTTACGGTACCAAACCAAAGCGTTGGCTGCTTTTTTGTTGTTATTAGGCCTTAAGATGATTATGTCTCAATATTTTGAAATACATAATTAAGACAGAGCATTCGCTTAATAACAAATGCTCTGTCTTAACACCACGGAGGTAATGATAATAAACTGTATCAGACAGCACTCCTCTTCTCTTCCGGGATCCCGTAGACAGTAACGACATCATTAAATGTCTTTATTATCTTCTTCACTTTATCGCTTCCCATGCCGTAAGTGCTGCATATATAGTTGATGGATCTGTTCTCGTAACAATAAAGGATGACCACACAGGTATTCTCAATGCTGTACTTCATTACGGAGTCAGCCTTCTGCCAGAAAGTACCGGCGGGGATACTGCCGGTCAGATACCTCGTATCAACGGGCAAAAGCTTTATGTCCAGGCTGTCCCTGAAATACTCGCTTATCAGTTCACATGCCTTGCGAACGTAACGCCTGATAGTCCTGTGGGTATAATGAGCCGTAACAGCTATCTCCTGCTCTGACATTCTTGATTCAAAATAACTGACAGCGACTTCATATTCATGCTCCTTCATGTTGGCCGAAGCATAATCCAGAGCATTGAACATATTATCCCTTACCCTGGCATATGTAACCGCATATTCCGTGTAACCGTTGTCTGCCATCATCCTTACGGCCTTGTCTATCATGTTGGGCCGTCTGAAGATATCCTTTACCGTACAATTAAACTCGATCATAAAAATACTCCTCAAAAAACTCAATTTGCCTATTGAAAACAGAACAAATGTCCGCTAACCTTATGGGGTAATCATATCACCACAGGGTTCAGAAGTAAATATGTTTTTGAGGACATTTACTATATATTGTGGTTTTGTAATATTACATTTTCCGAATATATCAATTTAATTCTAATATATAATATACTTATAGATATTATATATTATAGTACCGTCATATCATGCTTTGAGCAGAAGTGTCTGCCGGAGCATGAATGAAACGTAATAACCGTAATCAAGAGCTGCCTCTTATGTGAACATCTCACTTTCGAGGCAGCCCTGACAGGTTATATTTCCCTTAGCCTATAACGACAAGCACAGCAGACAAAATGCAAATCGCTATATAAGATACTGTTGTAAATAATACTCCGGCTCTGAAATGCGGTTTGCCGCGGTGAACGGTAATTATCGTCATTGCAGCTGCAAAGCCCAGTGTCAGTGTTCCCCACATTGCAAGGATCCTTTTGGGAGTATATCCGAAAATGCTGTAATAAAGGCCCAGCTTACTCATTGCGATAGCTGCGAAGACAATGCTTTCAGCCATCAGAAGCGTTACAAGGATCTTGGAAGGAACAGAGAAGCTGCCTTCCGGACCGGTCTTTCCGAACAGGATTATTGCAAGATATACGCACATATTTACTGCCATTATTCCGACCAGCTCAAAGAAGCCTTCTCTAGCGTAGTGAGATACAAGTAATCCTTCAGGTACAGTTCCGGTAAAACCGCCCAGCATATAAGTTAATCTCTTAATAAAGAACAGTATGTATGCAAGAACAAAGATTCCTGCAGCTATATATACGAGCGTTGAGGATGCTGTTTTTCCCTTACCCCTGACATTATTGATCCAGGCAGCAACTCTCTTCTCCCTGGCGCCGTCTGATTTGGCGCTTCTGGACATAAGGCCATAGAGATAGAAGCATACGGGAATTGCGAATACGGCTCTCCAGAAGATCTCATTGATCCTAAGGTTCCCGAAATATTCTTCAGCCCACCAGAACATGTTATTGATAAACGCACTGATATCCTCATCGATCGATGACATAAGACTTATAGAGATTATAAGCAATATACTCATAACGATAATGAATATGACAGCACCGGCGCGATTCTTCTTGGGCGGAGCTTCAATACCGTCTTCTGATTCCTCCTGAGGCTTTTTAAAGCTCGACCAGTCAATTATGTAGTTCGGGAAACCTGCAAATGATTTAACGAAGAATCCGTGAATAAGATCTGCCGGAATAAAACCCGATGTCTTTCCGCCAAGAAGAATGTTATTCGAGATCAGTACCGAATACACCGCGCATAAATGCATTGCGAATACTGAGATCCCCTCTTCAGGTCCTATCGTTGCGGTCATTCCCGAAAGGAATGTCATTATGTACCAGAATACAGTCTCGCCGGAAATCCTGCCTGAGATGCCTCTTCTGCCTCTTCTTACGATTTCGTTAACGAGTATGAAAAGAATGGCTATTACCGGATATGCGACCGATACCGACAGCTTGTCTGTCTCAATGACGAACTCATTATAAGATGTCAGCAGCAGTCTTAAATAAACGTATGCTAAGGGATAGGCCAGGATAATTCCCAGCCTTTGTAATATAACCTTTTTGTCCATTGTGATCAGTCCTCTCTGAACTCGAGAATATCTCCGGGCTGGCAATCCAAAGCCTTGCAGATATCGTTTAAAGTTGAGAACCTGACAGCTTTAGCTTTCTGGTTCTTAAGTATCGAAAGATTTGCCTGCGTTATCCCCACTTTTGCAGCCAGTTCGCCGGAGGAGATCTTACGCTTTGCCATCATTACATCAAGATTCACGATAATCATATTTCTCCTCCTTTCTCAGATCGTAAGATCCATTTCTTCTTTCATAGTAATCGCTTTAGCAAATACTACCCTTACACTCATTACGACAAGCGCCATAAACAGTGCTACGATCGATAAGATCCAGGCTCCGTTCCAGATGAATCCGCCTACAGCACAATCTACTGCAATTCCAACCAGAGCAAGTGTTATGGTCATCATAAGATTTGTATTTACTCTGTCAAAGACTATATCCTTACTCATATTAAACAATAGTTTTAACAAAGCGAAAAGCACTACATACGCACCGGCGGTTCCAAGATAGAATACTACCGCAAGCGCTGCCACTCTTCCAATATCAAATACCTCTGCCCAGCAAAAAGCAATATACTTGGTTATGACGATTCCGAAAACATCAGCTACAACAGCCATAGCAATGAACAACACCGTAGCGATCTTTGTCCATCTGATTATCACATCATTGTATCGCATAGTCTTTGTCCTCCTGAAATAAGATTAAGCTAGCTTTATGGCATTATACTAACATAGGCTTTTTCGTTTTTCAAGAGTTTTTTATTGTTTTTCGATATATTTTTCTTGTTTTGCACTTATCATGCTTTCCGCACTCGGCCAAAAGCACTTATTCTCAAGGCTTTGAAGCTATATCTTGAATTTGGCAGATGTTTCTCTGCCGGTCTTTATCCTTTCATAAAGAGCCGGATACGTGCATGTGCAGCCTTCCGCAAGAGTCTCTTCATTTTCTTCTTTTTCTATACGGTTACCCAAAGAGAACTTCAGAGGCTTTTTGGACTCATACAGTTTTACGGATAATATCCTGTGATATCTGGAAAGATCCATAACATAAGGAGGCGTCATGCTTATTGTTTCTATATCCTTTAAAGAGAAAGGTTCATCATTGATCTTTAATGAAGACGTTTCGAATTTCAAAGACTTCAAATCCTTTACTCCGTTCTCCCTCTCAAATATGTACTCTATTAACTTAATAACTATAAAAGTATAAACAATCGCCAATGCAGCCATTCCTAAAACAAATGGTGCGATATCCAGCTTGTTTAAGACTAACCAGTTAAAAAAGATAACGAAGAACAATACAGTAACAGCAGCAACAACTATCGTCAGGAGAATTAACTTCAGATCAAAAGAAGACGGTTTATTTCTTTCATAAACATCACCTTCAAAAGCTTCATATTCAATATCTCCGGTAAGCTCCTGTTTTGCGATCATGACAGCATCTGAGATCTCCTTAAACTGCTTTATCTTTATTCCGGGAAGCCCGACATAAAGGTTGGTATCAGGATCATTATCATTATCTGCGAAAACCAGTTCATAGCGGGCTTTGCCTTTACCTGAATGATTGAAATTCGTTCCGATATAATCCTTCACGGAGTAAACAGCATTTGCATCTCCTACTGTTATATCTACTGACTTGGAAAGAACTGTTACACTGACATCTTTTTCTTTGGCTGTATTGATTATTATTCCGACGACAGCTACAGCCAAAAACAACCATCCGTATTCTAAGATAAACTCCATCGGATTATCTTTGCCTGAATTCAGCGCCAATAAGATCATTGCCCCGGCAAGTACACAAAGACCTATTCCGTATTTTATTGTCAGGACTATAAAACTCTTGAGCTTTGTATGTTTTCTTTCAAATACTTTTTCCGTGACGTAAGAGGCCATAACAGTTCCCCCTGCTTTTAATGATCAGAAATGATTCTTCAAAAATTTGAGAGATCTGTCTGCTATCATATCAGCATCATCACGGGCTGACAAACTGTTAACATCATCAACAATATACAGATAACCGTTATTCGACGAACTGTATGCAAGGATCATATTCTGAATATCATCATAATCACATCCGCTGATAAATGCAGAAGGTAAATCATTGCTCAACATCAAATAAGCACTGTCCACATACTCATTTATACCGACCTTAGCCTCTGTATAATGCGTAATGTTAACCGTTTTCGGCATGTATGGTTCAACAAGTATCATTCCCCTGATATCATTCTGTCTGTAAACACCGGCATAAGCCGTTATAAACCCTCCGACAGAATGTCCCCAAAGCCAGATATTCGAGCAGTCAACATCCGGCAGATTCTTTAATCCGTCGATAACGGCATTCAGATCCATCACTTCTTCGTGCAAAAAATCTCCGTCAGGTTCCTGTCCTGCTTCCAAAGCATTCGAGAAATCAAATATAACAACGGCATAACCTTTGTCATTGAACCTTGAAGCTATATCAATATAGTATGAAGAATCGTAAGAACCGCACATGACGATCGTCTTAAACGGTCCTTCACCTAAGGGAAGCATAAGGATTCCCTTTATGGCAATACCGTGCCGGTAAAAATACACATCATGGGAATTATACAAACTCATGCTGTAGTCAGCGGATTCCGGAAAATCCTGCATATCCTCATCAACGGCAATAACATCAGGTATCTCTTCCAAAGGCTCATTTACCGCAGCCATCGGCTCGATCACAAAACAGCCGGATACTATGATCAAGGCAACCAGGCCTACTACAAAAGTCTTATAACTCTTTTTGGCGGGATTTGTGATGCTGATTATTCTTTTCTTCATGACTTCAAATCCGCCGCGCATTCCTGTAGTAACGGTAAATCCAAAGGATTTTGCGGTTCTCTGATTCAGGAGTTCCAATAATGATTCGGCATAACCGACAGAAGAATTGGACTCGGAACAAAGCAGAACTTCTTCATCACATGCAAGCTCGCAGTCGCGGCCTGACAGAATAAACGCAGTCCAAATTATAGGATTGTACCAGTTAACAGCCAGAACCAGATATCTCACTATTACCCAGATGTAATCACCATGCTTATGGTGACAGGCTTCGTGACAAATGATATAACTGCTCATCCTTCCGGATATGTTATCAACATAGATCTCTTTGTCCGCCCTGTAGCTTCCCGGCATCTCAAAATCTTTATCAACATATATTCCGTCGAAAAGAAGGAACGGAGCGCTATTATGATCTATAACGAAGATCTTAAGTCCGCTGATCGGGTCTTTGCCTAAGTATTTTCTGTTCCGTCTGCAATAAAGAATAAAACCGGCATTGTATATTGCCAGCAGAATGATCATGATCACCGACACTGTAATGCTTATATTCGTAAGAACAGCATACCAGTCTACAGATATACGCTTAACAGAACTTTCTTCAGTCAGAACCGCATCAACATTAACCTGATCTGCCTGTATCATTTCATTTTCAACAAGATCATTTTGATAGATCAGCTGTTCATCTTCTATAACCGCCGTATTATTCTGCTCAGTTTTTTCTATATCAGCATAGCCGGCAAAATCTGTCAGCCCGGTAACGGCTGTCTCTTCCCTGACAGGGATATAAGGGACCAGTTCTTCAGGAACCGGAATACTTATCCTTAAGAACGGGAAAAGCAGCATGCAGACAGGAATGATCAGCCACATTGCATACTGATGCTTCTTCAGTATCTTTCCGTTTGAAAGATACCGAATGATCATCAATACGATCGTTATTATCGATATTCCGATAATGTAGCGCAGCATCCTAACCTTCCCTGATTATGTTTCTCAATTCCTCTAACTGTTCTCCGGTAAGCTGATCCGAACCGATAAGATTTGAGATCAAGAGCCCGACATTACCTTTATAAACCTTATCAAGGAAAGAAGTTGTTTCTTCCATCTCGGCTTCTGTTCTGTCTATGGCAGGACAAAATCTCTTGGCGCGGTCTTCCTGCACATACGTGACAGCGCCCTTTTCAGTCATGCGCTTGAGCAAAGTAATAACCGTGTTTTTTGTCCATCCGGTATTAGGAGCAAGCTCCTTTGTAAGTTCGGTTATAGTCATGGAATTATTCTTCCAGAGACAATCAGCTATCTTCCATTCGGCATCAGATAAACGCATCGAAAATCACTCCTTACATAAAGGTGTACAATTGTATACCGTAAATATATCATTCAGGTAGACACCCGTCAACTCACCGATCGCATTCTGTATATGCGTTTCTTAAAATGTTAAAATCACTTTAGTATTAGGCTCTCGATCGATCAGGAGGACATTTATGAGATTCACAGACGGCGCCTGGAGAACTGCAGAAGGATTCAATATCCATCCTGCTCGCGAAGTCCGGTTCATTCAGAATAACGGAAAAACATTAACACTTACTCTTCCGACATATCACGTGGGTTCCAGAGGCAATACTTTGAGCGGTCCGTATCTTACCATAGAGATCTCTTCTCCCTTCGAGAACGCTTTCCGCATCAGATCTTATCACTTCAAAGGTGACAGCTCCTTCTCCCCTTCATATTTTGAACTGAACGATACATGCGTTCCTTTATCAGTCGACGAAGGCGATAAACTTATCACCGTAAGAAGCGGAGAGAGTACTCTTACTATAAACAAAGAAAATTACGGCTATGAACTGCTCAGGGGAAACCAAACAGTAACCGGATCATGTGAAGGTGCATTGGCTTATATCGACGGAAGCCATGGCTTCTTTATGAGAGAACAGCTGAGCCTTGCCGTGGGCGAACACGTCTACGGCTTAGGTGAAAGATTCGGCAGTTTCATAAGAAACGGACAAAGCATAGACATCGTCAACAAGGACGGCGGTACCTTCACTGAACAGGCATATAAGAATATACCATTCTATATTACCGATAAGAATCTCGGAGTATTCGTAAACCACACTGAAGAGATCAATTTTGAAGTCGCTTCGGAAAATGTTTCAAAAGTTCAGTTCTCCGTACGGGGAGAATGTCTTGATTACTATCTGTTTGCAGGAAACTCCATGAAAGATGTCCTCACACTTTACACTGGTCTCACAGGCCGTGTCCCGGAACTTCCCGATTGGTCATTCGGACTTTGGCTCTCCACTTCTTTTTCTACGGATTACGACGAGAAGACTGTTCTCTCATTCGTAGACGGAATGCTCGAAAGAGGGATCGATCTTAAAGTATTCCACTTTGACTGTTTCTGGATGAAAGACAGTCACTGGTGCAATTTCCTCTGGGACAGTGATATGTTTCCTGATCCTGAGGGGCTTATATCCAAGCTTCACGAGAGAGGGCTCCATGTCTGTGTATGGATCAATCCTTATATCGCCCAGCAATCGGAGATCTTTGATGAGGCGGCAAAGAACGGCTATCTCATCAGAAAAACTGACGGAAGTATCTGGCAGACAGACCTATGGCAGGCCGGAATGGGAATAGTGGATTTTACGAATCAGGATGCAGTCAAATGGTATCAGGATAAACTTAGATACCTTATCGATATAGGAGTGGACTGCTTCAAGACAGATTTTGGCGAGAGGATACCTGTTATAGATGTTGTTTTTTCCGACGGGTCCGACCCGCTTAGAATGCATAACTACTATACTTATCTTTATAACAAAGCGGTTTTCGAGCTTCTCGAAAAAGAGAAAGGCAAAGGCGAAGCAGTGGTATTTGCAAGGAGCGCCACTGCAGGATGTCAGAAGTTCCCCGTTCACTGGGGCGGTGACTGCCACTCGGATTATCCTTCTATGGAACAGACGATCAGAGGCGGACTGTCGCTCATGCTCTCAGGCTTTTCCTACTGGAGTCATGACATAGGCGGATTTGAAGACAAATCCACTCCCGATGTCTATAAGCGTTGGTCAGCATTCGGGCTTCTGAGCTCCCACAGCAGGCTGCACGGAAGCAGATCTTACAGGGTGCCGTGGAACTATGACGAAGAATCCGTGGATGTATTAAGACACTATACGGAACTGAAAAAATCACTTATGCCATATATCAATATTGCCCGTAAGGAAGCAACGGAACTCGGTCTTCCTGTTATGCGGCCCATGATCCTGGAATTCCAGAATGATCCCGTCTGCCCGTACCTTGATAAACAATATATGCTCGGAAACAATATCCTTATAGCTCCCGTTTTTGATAAAGACGGTATGGTCGAATTCTATCTGCCGGAAGGCACATGGACTTCAGTTGACGGAAAAGACAAACGCGTGATCAAAAACGGCAGATTCTTTAAAGAACAGCGTGGTTACTTTGATATGCCGGTCTACATCAGGGAGTAAAACCGGACTGATCAAAGACCCATAGCTTCTTCAACCAAAGCCAGTGTCTGCTCGATACTTCTGTTCTCATCACGGAAGATGACTTTAAAACCTGAATTTAAAAGTTCATCATATGATTCCTGAGAACATATCAGCTCGAGGCCCTTTCTGTAATTCTCCAGTGCCTTTTCAGGCTCGGGTTCTTCCAGCATAAGTTTATAGAGAAACTGCTTTTCGGGATCAGGTCTGTCAAAGAATCTGCTTATAGAGATCTTCGGATCCGAAAGCAATACGACCGTATGATCCAAAGGTGCGATAGTTTTCAGTTTTTCGATGCTGATGTTTGTATCAACGAATACCGGTTTGCCCTGACTGCATATATCCGGAAGCATACGCAATTCAAGTATTCCGCATTCCTTTTTTGCACCGTCTATCCAGTCTTTATATTCCTGCGGAGTCCTTCTTATAAAATCATGCCAGTCGACAAGATCACGGGTATATGTCAGACAAGGAAATTCTTCCTTATCAAGTTCGCCGGGATAATTATCATGGTAATTCTCTTCACATGCAATCCCGCCGTGCTTTTTTGCAAGTTCCTTGACCATTGTGGATTTTCCGGCATATGACGTACCTATAACAAAATATGCATTTTCAAAATACATATCATTACTCATTTCTTTTCTCCTTTACTTTCTCTCAGCAATGATCGTTGTTACTCTGTCCTGCAGGATCTTCAGGACCGCATCAAAGCTCTTCTGATCCAAAAGATATGGCGGTATTTCTTCTCTGATCACGACCAGTACAGCCGGATCAGCATTATCTGTTACAGACGCTGATAAAAGAACTTCTTTGTAAGAATCAGCAACATTCCCGTCAAGTTTCTGCAGCGGATTAACTTTATTATAATTCTCCAGTGCTATTTGAGCTGTGGAATCAAATGCTGCCGTACTCATAGGATTACTGTAATCCCTGGCAACCAGATCCTGTATGTCACTGCTCATACAGGTCTTTATGAATTTCCATGCTCCGTCAGCTACTGCAGAAGGAGCAGCTGATGAGATCCCTACAGAAGTGTCAATAGATATTACCGGTCCGCGCCCGTCTATCGACGGATATCCCATAAGTGTCAGACTTGAAGAGTTGTAACCGTTAACAAAAAGGAAATCCCCAAAACTGTTATACCAACCGGTACCGTCACTTTCGTTCTCATCATAGAAACTGTCAACGACATTGTCTTTTACATAATCACATAGAGTTCTGAATGATTCATTATCGAAGTTAACTGTCTTACCGTCTATGCAGGTATCATTCATATATGAATAAAGAGTACAGAGAACACCGAGCTGAGTTTCGTTCATCGGATCTTTGCCGTTGCACACCTCATCAACGAATTCAATATACTGATCAAAAGTAAAGCCGGTCTGTCCTTCACTTACATTTGATTTTTTTGTTTGTATGCCTGATACCGTAAAGCTCACCGGCATATAGAAAAGCTTGTCATCAATCTTCGCCGCATCTATGACATTTGAAAAATAATCAGCTTCATTTATTCCGTTTTTGCCTTTGATATAGCTGTTCAGATCCACAAGATATTCTTCAGACTGGATTTGACTGAAAGCAGCAGCATTGAGAACAATATCAGGCCCATTACCCGATATCATGTCCGAAGCAAGCTTATCACCAAGTTCGGAAGTACCGCTGTAATTGATCCCCATCTGATCATCGTGACTCTCGGCATTACTGAAATCATAGAAATCAGCTACATTAAGTTTATTTTCCAGTTGTACATAGTATTCTCCGCAAGTCTCGTTAAAAACTCTTACAGCTTCACATAACGGATATGACATTTCAAACGTGCCTGCTATGGCAGCTGTAATGATGATCTTACCGGCATTAGGATTAGTATCGGATCTCTCAATAACTTCGATCACGGGAGTTTGTCCGCTGCCCTGATACATGGAAACAGAATCTTCGTGCCGCGCCATATCAGCAAATACATATCTTGAATCTTCAATGGAAACAAGCTTCATTCTTCCTGCCGTGTATCTGTTGATATTACAGTTGTTATAAGAGAGAACTTCCTCCAATGTCTTTGTTTCAAAGTTAATGCATTTTACGCCGTTTTGATCTGAAATATAGTTCTTACCATCAAAGGAAGATATCCGTGTAGAATAATTAACCGTATTAAGCCATGAGTATTCCGCATCCTTATTTGCTGCTTCACCGGTCTCAAGATCCAACGAGACAAATGTCACGTCGTTTGACAGACAGACAAGAAGTATCTCTTTTTCTGAAACAGTAATGAATCCGGAAATATATGCAATATTTGATAAAGCCGGATCAACAGAAAGATCGACTATCCTGCTGTTGCCGCCGTTACAGATCATAAATGCGTACGAGCTTCTCTTGGAGTAACGTGACACCACGTAATCGCCGACAGACCAGGTTCCTTCTATGATCATATCACCATTCTGAACCGAATCGTCTGAGCTGCCGGTTATTTCCTTTAACTCGCCAAGAGTTCCTGTCGCAGGATCTGCACAAGCCAGATAGCATTTTTCCTTTCCGTTATCTGCTTCAAGTATCTTAAGATATACACCATCAGAACCCACAAAAACATCTTCGATATGTTTATGCTCATCAACGGAAAATGACTTACTTATATCAAAAGAATTGATCAGCTCTCCTTTTAGATCATAGTAATCGATGTTAGTGAAATTGTAGTCTTCGAAATTGTCTTTTTCCCAATCAAAGTCATCCGGTAATACATAAGACCCCACGGCTTTTATTACGATACCGTCTTTACAGGCTCCCAGTATCTCACTGTCGCAATAACTTGTCTTCTGACCTTTGTACTTATCGGCGAGCTCAGTCGAAGTGGAATTATACCAAACAGAATCCTTGGTTACTTTACTGACCTCTCCATGATCATTGCTTTTGCATCCGGTAAAAGATGCAGTCTCAGAAAGGATCAGCAGGCCTGAAACAATAACACTGACGATCCTGTTTATCCTGCTTCTTTTCATACAAATTACCTCTCAATCAGATATTTAATCCAGGGTAACCGAACGAAACACAAGCTATGTTTTCTTCATAGATCTCGCTATTTCCCGTATATTATTGTCCCCATAAACATGACAGAATAATACACAAAATAAAGCAGTACTGCAATGGTCACATAACCATAATCAACACAAGGATATTAAAGTTAAGGAACTGACAAAGTTTCTATCCCTGATAAATTTTATTCGATTCAATTTCCATGTATTCCGATGTTCCTACTGTGACATTCCAAAGCGCCTGATAAGTAGAAGAAAAGATGAATCTGTACATAAGGCCATCGTCACCCAGATAGTATAAAGCATCACCCTGGACCGGATTATCTTTTTCGAATGCCGCTATTCCGAATTTATCGATCAGTTTAGCTTTTGACATCCTGAAATAGATTCCGTTTAACTCAAAGGCAGTTTTGTTATCTTCCTGCATTTTTACAGCTACAATAAGATCATCATCTTTTACATAATCGAAACGAGCATAATCATCATTATCTATACACACGTAGAAATACGGCATCTCATTCCCGTCTTTTGAATCACTGGCATACCAGAACTTTATTTCCTTGCCACGCCTTCAAATGCCGGAACCATAGCATTAATCAGCATCCCAAAGGCACCGTATACAATTCCGATAAACGCGATCAGACTAAGCAGACTGCCGCAGATTATTCCTGCAATACTTTTCTTTTTTCCTTTTGCCGTTCTTATTATCGATACAATAAACAATACTATTGCCGCAACCAATATAATTGCGCTGACTGTCACTTCAATTAATAATGCTGTATCCTTCATGATCATTTACCCCACACAACAATTATTTCACAAAACCTGTCATCAATAATCAGGACCCGTTTTCTCTGAGATAATATCAAAACGGCAGGAACCGTCAGGATATACAAGAACAAAATAATAGCACTCTATATCGTCATCATAACCGCTGTCTTCAAGCGGCAGCAGATCTTCAGAAACCTGATAACGCATTACCGGTTTGTTTTTTATGTCAGCAGCTTCTTCTGCTTCTCCCTGACCTAAAGCATTTGTAACCGCATAAGAAAACCCATCGGGAAGTGATTCTATCAGCTTCTCTTCATTCCTGTATTTGCGGCTTTCTAAAGACTTGTAATTATGTATTCCTTTAAATTCAACGATACTCATTCTGTCAACGCATGAAGCATAGGACGGAAGCTGAGCAGCTCTGCAGTAATAATCTTTACTGATCTCGTCAGCCGTATGTATATATCTGACGATACAAACGAAAATATATATTCCTAATGCAGAAAACACAATACCAAAGGCTAAAGCGATCGTAAAACAGCCGGATCTTGTAAAGCCTTTCTGTCTGTTATATTCCCCATTCATGTCTATTTCCCCCTTCGCAATTATCCCTTCTGATGTGATATTACCATATGCAATATTGATTTGCAATCATTTTTTATTGTTATTCGATATTTTTATATTGGTTTTCGAGAATTATCAATTGCCAACTTTTTTACTGCCAATCTGTTATAGTTGAATTGCAGATCATATACCGGGAGATACTATGAAAAGATTACTTGGAAAAACCGCGATAGTAACAGGCGCCAACTCAGGTATGGGCATGGCTACGGCACGTTCACTGCTTGATGAGGGTGCTACCGTCGTAATGCTCTGCAGAAGTGAGAAACGCGGAAAGGAAGCATACAAAAAACTCTTATCTGACGGCAACAGCAGAACATATCTTATTCTCGCGGATCTCGGAGATTACGAATCCATCAGGCAATTTGTTCAGCAATTTAAATCGATGTTTCAAAGGCTCGACATCCTTGTAAACAATGCCGGCTTCATTTCACTGGACAGACAGGAAACCCAAGAAGGTCTGGAACGTCAGTTCGGTATCAATCACATAGGACATTTTCTTCTTACCACTTCCCTTCTTGATGTTATGGGTAACGGTTCACGCATAGTTAACGTCGCTTCAGGCGCGCATAAGACAGGCAAGATACATTTTGATGATATTAATCTTCATAAAGGCTTCAATGTAATCAAAGCATATTCGCAGAGCAAACTTGCAAATGTGCTTTTCACCCGTGAACTCGCAAGACGCGTTGCTGACAGAGGAATAACTGTCAATTGCTGTCATCCCGGTGCCGTCGCGACCAATATCGGGATCGACCGCGAGACCGGGTTCGGCAAGACCGTTACGGGCCTTCTTAAACCTTTTTTCCAGACACCTGAAGAAGGTGCAAGAACTGCCATTTTCCTTGCAACAGATGAATCCGTAAAAGACATCACAGGTGAGTACTTCTATAAGTGTAAGATAGCAAAGTCCTCAAAACGCTCGAAAGATATGGAGTTAGCAAAAAAGCTCTTTGAATTCAGCGAAGAACTGGTATCCCGGCCAACACGATCCGCATGAGGAAGCACTTTACTTTTGCTTTCCTCCGATACCCCAGTTTTCCAGAGGTGGCTCGTTAATAACGATAAATACATTTGAAGGATCTATCGAAAGACTGGTATTCAGTTTGTTCGTTATACTTTCGATCAATGTCATTTTCTGTTCCTTGGATCTTCCGGGAAAAAGCGTTAACTCAATGATCATGAAATCATCCGTCTTAAATGAGGGAAATTCAAAATCAGATCTGTCAAACTCAGCAATACGCTGGAACCTGTCCCAATCCTCAATTCCGATCGAATCTATAAGTCCCAGGTGAATACAATCAAGCACTGTCTTCTTATATTCCGGTGACTTTCCTTTCAACATAGCTACTTCAACTAATGGCATTTTGAAACCCCGTTAAATGTAGATTATTAAGACTTACCACTCATTAATGATCTCAGATGCTTTTTCAGACATCGCACTTCCAAACTCACCGCTCATTTGATGATCTGCACCATCTATGGTAATCAGTTTGGCATCAGGAAGTGTCTCGCCAGCTTTGTCATAGAAATGAGGAAAATCATTAAGATCAGGCCTTTCACCCGTACCTTTGATTATCAGAACAGGAATATTGCAGCCTGAAAGGAAAGAATAGAAATCGTTCGGAAGCTTCTGATCGTTTTCAAATTTCATGGTCTCAGTATGCTGGAAACTCGGCTCGACAAGTATCATTCCCTTAACCTTATCCTGCCTTAATATACCTGCATATATCGTTGCAAGTCCGCCCATGCTGTGCCCGAAAAGATATAAGCCTGACTGATCTATTTCCTGAAAGGACTTTAGTTCATCCATCACAGCAAAGATATCCAGCATCTGATCATAAACAAAATCCCCCAGATAATCAGGTTCTTTATAAGGCATGGGAACCTTGTTATTTGTCGGACTGATCTCTACTACGGCATATCCGTTATCAACAAAGTTCTTTGTCTTTCCGGAATAGATACCTAAAGTCGCGTATAAGCCTCCGGTGACGATTATCGTTTTAAACGGTCCGTCGCCTTCAGGAAGCGTGATCTTTGATCTGATGAGATTTCCGTCACGGTAGAAGTTCACCTTTTTTGTCAGGCCTTTGTCTTCCTCTATCTCAGGATCCGAAACAGCGTAATCGGTCTTCACTTCGAAAGGAACCGTTGTGGATTCCGTTATCTCCGTTGTAATAACAGCATCTGAAGTCTGAACTGCAGCATTGCTGCACGATGTGAGCATGACTGCAAATATAATGATCGATACAAAGGCTTTAGTTTTCATGCTATTCTCCATCCCGTTAACGGCACTGACAATCAGTTAACGCTGATTGCTGTCAATCGTCACCATCAGGTATCTTGGGCAATACAGGATCACTGTCAGTGATTATATCCACACCCTCAAATCTTATTACTTCTACTTCAACAGATTCATATCTATCTTTCATATCTCAAACACCTCATTTAAACATTTCTGCATAGGCATATATTGCCGTTACAAGATCGCACAATTCTTCTGAACAGATATCCGCGTATTTATCCTTCTGTCTCAAAACATTGCGGACATAGCTCATAGCACTGAGCTTAACCTGGTAGTTGTCACCGGCCTGATCAAAAACAACAGTATACTGTGTCTCAAGATTGCCTGCACCAATACCTGTAATCTCAACATAGTATTCATTGAAACCGTCTGCTTTGCTTCCGGATAGAACAGGTGTAAGAGTGTTGTCTCCAACCCTGATAACATGATCCTGAACATCATCATTAACTGTAAAATACAGTCTGATCGCAGTCTTTGAATCAAGAACAAGCGAATAACCAGTAATCTTGATCGAACTGCTTGTATTAATCTTAACGACTTTAAATGCATCAAGAACATCAGCTGAAGGATTCGGGAGTTCATTAACATATCCGTCATCAGGAAGTCCTGTACCGTACTTCCACTTAGCCGCATATGCACAGTAAGTATAAGTTGCACGAACCGGCGCTTTATCAGTAATACCTTCATACTGCATAGCAGCGACAAGGTATCTGTTAACGCTATAGGTCTTGATTCCATTCTCATACTTAGAACCACTTGCGCTATAAAGCTCCATAGCCTCATCATTTGAATCAACTACTTTAATTGAAATATCATTATCGGCCTGCACAGCATTGACTTTATAGGTAAGTTTATACTCATCTCCATCTTTAGGTGCTGAGCTGAGCAAAACTGTCTGTTCGCCCTTAGGGCCGTTCATTACTGCCTTTGCCCCGGAAACAACTGCTGCCTCAGGAATATCAAGATAGAAGTTCAAGCCAAGCTCATCGCCTAAAGTAACATTAGTTCCGGTTACCACATTTCTTGTGCTTTCCAGTGTAACAGTCAGATTTATTCCGTCCGCAGATCCGGATTCATCCGAATAAAAATATAACAGAACATGATTTCCGCTTGTTGTAAAGTCTACGGGAACAGATTGAACACTTGAACCGGTAGAGGCACTGTCAACCCATACCTGTCCGAAACTGTTCGCAGAACCGGTATCACCATCAAACGCCTCAAAATAATCAAGCATTTGTGACCATCTAAAAACTGAGACTCTGCCGGAAATATGCATTTTATATCCTTCCGGAGCTGTCAGGAGAAGATATCCATCAGCATAATTGGAATAGCTTTTATTCTTTCCACCGTCATCATATACCTTGAAGATAGAGATGTCGGAAGGAATCGTTATCTCTTTTGTTCCGGTCACCGGCATTTCGATGTGGAGCAGATCCGTGATTTTCATAAAAGTAGCGGTTACCATAGATGCTGAATAACCCTGAGTAAATGAGAATTCATTAACAGAATAATAAGGCTCTCCTCCAAACTCGGCCGAAAGAGCACTTTCGGGTGCAGGCATATCGATTATACCTTCACCATTAGATACAGAAATGCTTGTTAAGATATAACCTTCGTCCGGTTTTACTGTCAGTGTGACAGTCTCTCCATTCACAGCACCGGTCTTATTGCTTGTTACTGTACCGTGAGCAATTGAAGAATCAATAATAACAGGAACATTTGAATCACCAACGATCTTCATATTCGTTATAGTGACATTATCTGAAGGCATAGTAAATTCACCGTTACTGTTAACCGTTACAGTTGATCCGTTCTGTCTTTTTACGGTATATTCAACATGACATCCGGAAGGAACATCGACCTTGCTCTCAAGCGTAACTGTCTCTCCACTGCCGGAATAATAGGAACCATTATATTTGATGACGTTATTATCCGCATAACCGGTTATTCCGCTGACAGTATAAAATGTGGGAGTCCCGCTGAAAGTAACAAAACCCGAAAGATCACCCGGTATTGTAATGGTTCTGGCACAGTTAGCACCAACGGCATCTTTATTGTAATATTTGTTTTGGTTTGTCTCATACCATCCAATTCCGACATTGAGCGATTTACCATTAACTGTGCTATTCAGATAATAGTTCGAATTTGTTCCGGATGGTATATTTTTAATTCCTATTATTGCACTAACAGTTCGATTACAATTTACTGTAGCACCAAAAACAAGATTATCAAATGCATACACTGATTTGTAGCCATTAGTTCCAATTAATCCGCTATATTCAGAAGGATTGGCCGCAGTAGTTGAGACAAAAGCAGAACTAATACAACCATTTAAATAAACCGACGGATTATTGTTAGATCCCAATACACCACCATGAGCCCCTGAATTTATGCTCACAGAACCGATATAAACATCATTACCAACAACACAATTTTCAATTGTTGAAGAATAATTTCCATAAGTTTCTCCTACTATACCACCAACACGGTCTTTCCCGATAATACGGGCATTTGAGACAACTAAGTTCCTTATTTCACCATGTGAGCCTATGCATCCAAATACTCCCTGATATATAGATTCACTATATATTCTTATGCCACTTATAGTATGTCCCTGGCCATCAAAAATCCCTACGAAATCGTTTTGCATATCTCCAATAGAGATATAGTTGTTTTCTGTACTGGATGTATCATTCCATGCGGATTCAGGATGAAAATCAATATCCGCAGTCAAAACAAATACTTTATTTTTACATCTGTGAGAGTCTGTCTCTGCTTCTCCTGTAGAATAAGTGCCGCTTCCATTTACATAGACAGACAGGTCATTAAGATTATCAACGGAATTGATCTCATAAGCTTCGATCACACTGTTGTAATGAATACTTCCGATATCAGAAGGGCTCGCATCACAGCTTTCTTCAGCAACTGTTTCCTCCACTTGGATATCGACGTAATCCCCGAACCCTTCCTGTAAATCTGTTCCGGTATCATCTGTTTCTGTATTCGTATTTTCATCACTTTCTGATGTTTCTCCGGCATCATACTCATATTCCCCGACAATGCTACAAGGATTTCCCGGTTCTTCTCCGTCAGTCTCGTCAGCCATAACCAGTGACGGCACAGAACCGGCGAACATGGTCATACTTAGCAACAGTGCAGCAATCTTCTTTCTTTTCATACATACCTCCGAAAAAGCCCTTGCAAGGCATCTTATGCCTTACAAGGACTCTGTTCATTTAATCAAGATCGACAGCAATGTGTGATTAACGTCTTGCATAGTTAGCTTTCTGTTGATCGTCATGCCTGTCAAACCCCAAAATTTTTATCCATGAAATTATAGCACATATATTAAAAATTCATGCGACAGTTTTTGAAATGAACACTCACAATTCTATATTTTTCACGTTTTCAGTGTTTGAATCTTTTGCTTCCGTTTTTCCGGTCTTTTAAAACGGCTTATGAATACCAGCGCTAAAATACTTGCCAAGCTTTCGATCAGCGACAGGATCCAGAGAAGAGGCATGTGGAACTGTACGTGTACGGTTCCTTTTGTATTCTGAGGAAGTGTCAGTCGGATACAGTTGTTATTTCCGTTCTCTATCGGTATCTCATGCACACCATCAATTTCTGCGCGGTAATATGGATAATTGAATAAAGGAAGATCTATAGATCCGCCATTATCAGTCTCATATGTAAAATCGATGGTAGTCCCATCCTTTGAATAATCCGAGATCGTAACATTCCCGCCGATGGAATAATCAGGTGAAACGTCAAAATAATCCGTGTCTGCTATCAGATATTCATCGAGACTGCACCACTTGGAATAAAGTGCACTGGAATCAAAGGAAAACCTTGCATATGTCTTTTGCGTATTTGCCGTAAATGAATAGATGATGCCCGGAAGGATAAATACAGCCAAAAGACATATGCGTGCACATTTATGGCTTTTCTTATCTCCTGAAATGCGCGAAAAGATCTCGCAGATCATAGCAGTTGCAATTACTCCTGTAATTGACAGGAATCTCCAGACGAATTGTATGCTCGCGACAGGCATAGTGAGTAATCTGATCTTTATGATTTGATTCCACGGGAAGAACGGAGTACCCGCAAAGATAAACAACACTGCAAGAACAAGAAGCAGGTTAAATGAAACCCGGGATTCACGCTTGTTTTCAGTTTTAGCATTATCGTGATCACCCTGAAGGGTCTTCCTGAAACGGAAGATTGAAGCAATGATCAGTACAAATAACATCTGGATCGTTGCAAATGTTATCAGGTGACCGTCAAAAGGATCCATGATCTGATATATGAAAACAGCCACGTTCGTTATGGAATTATTCATTACAGCAATCCGGCAAGCGGATGAGAAATCAATGAACGGAACAACGAATGACAGATTAGCCAGCAGGACCCACACTGCCGACACGGTCAAAGAGAGTATCCTTCTCTTGGTAAAGGTCCTTCGGGGACTTCCGATCAGCAGTGCAAAAACCATGACCATAGCCAACTCGCATGTAATCAGATGTGTCTGCAATATCCCTGTAAACCCTATCACAAACATGATCCGTGACTTAATGAAATCATCATTCCAGAGAAGATAAACGGCATAGAACAGATATGGCAGAAACGCCATCGCACAGAATTCCCCTATCGCCGCCCTTTGATACAGATCGATAAATCTGAAAAGAAGGAATGAATAGAAGATCGAGGAATAGCATCCGATCTTCCCGCCATACATCCTGCTAAAGCAGAAATAAGCCGAAAAAACCGTGAGAAGATGAATAAGGAAAACAAAGAGCTTATAAGAACTCTGCATATCTATTCCGGCAATGTTAAAAACTGCAGGGAAATATAAAAGGACATCCCCATAGAAAACACCGACCGGATATCCGTGTCCGTTATACCAGTTCTGCTGGAGCTTGACCCAGGGTATTCCTCTCAAGATACCATCTCTGATCCCGTATATCCTGTTCATATGGAAGAATAAGTCATCACCAAAGGTCATATACCCTGTCGGCCATATCATAAACAAGGACATTACGAGAGAAGCGATCAGCAAAACAATGTATATCTTTCTTTTTTCCGGGTATCTGATCATAAAGAAAACAAACAGATCCGCCAGAAAACAGAATAAAGCCCACGTTGCTATCCGCGCAGCAATTACGGCACCGGCAGGAACAGGATCAACTGCTCTTTCTATAATAAGACTCTCAACAGTGAAACCTTCATTATCCTCAGCACTGACAGCAACTTTAATATCAGGAACATCATGAGCCAAAGAGAAACCTATTTCCGCATGATCGGTCTTCGGGTCCGGATTAGTACTCCAGCTATCCAACCTGACATGTTCAGCCTCAAGCAGATCCGACAAGATACTGATCGAGTTATCCCTGGAAGAACAGGAATACTTCGCAACTAAAAGGTAATCACCTTTTTCAAGAAAAAACTCTTTTGTGTATTCCGTAGTTCCTTCTGGTTCGCTCTCACTGACCAGATAAAAAAGAGGTGATTCTCCCTCCCCGCGAAGTTCCATAGAAAACGGTTCATTATTCTGATTCCGGGGGATCAGAACCAATCCGATAACCGACAGGATCTGAACTGCCAGAATGATCCATAGTATACGACTGCCGTGACCAGAACTTTTCAACCAAACACCTTCAATATTTTGATCTTTTGATTATACATCATGCTTCAAAAATACGGAGAATGTCAGGATTTATATCAGATCTTTTTCAGGTTAGGATTTCAATTATCCGGTTGGCTCAACGACCTCCCAATTAAGGCTCATATCAGCCATAACGTTAAACTCAGCATAGTAGTTATTTTTCCCGTCGCCTATCCCGCAGCAAGCAATACGGTAGTGTCCCGGATATAATTCTCCCCCATAGGGATATAGACTGTATGTCAAAGCATAACTCTGCCCGGGCTGTAATTCATGACCGAGATCGTGCACCATATTCTCATTTACCATTGGCACATAATACCAAATACCGTCTATTAACACCTGGATTGAATAATACTCCCCGTAACAGAAGACATCGTCAGTGAGATTAGTTATCTTTACGGTAATATCCTTACCCTTGTTATAGTCGACAGCGAAAACCAGGATACTGTCCATACCTGCGTTCTCATTTACAGGAACAAGGTCTTTTTTCTTATAACCATTTGCTTTGCCGCATGAACAAAGCATAAAGCATACGATAAGACTAATAGAAATAACAGATAATAATCGTCTCATATATCCGGCTCCTTTCCGCAGTTTCTTTCAAACAGTAATCAGATATTACTATCTACACTATATACAGATACAAACGGTTTTATGTTGCATTTAGTCCCTTTTCATGAAGAATGATACGGTTAGAAATCACTGCTCTCGGCATACCTGATATCTGAGGCACAGAGTTTCACTGATCCGTCGATAAGATAATCATCTTCAATCATTTGAACAAAATATCTTATCGTATCTTCCAGGGCTTCTTCGATTGTAGTACCGTATCCAACCGAGCTTTCAGGAGATCCGTCTTTACGAACGATCATCACATCAGTCCTTCCCCGGAACCTGCCATCGGATTCTTCGTAGATCCTAACCTTCATCTTGCAGTATGGCAGAACAGCAGGCATCGCTACCTCGAATTCATCAGCGAGTCTTCTTATTTTCCCGTCGTATTTAAGTCTGATATCTTTCCACATATGTTCACCTGTTAATAATTGTTTTCCAATTGTATAAAATAAAAATGCTGTTATCTGATTATAATCCTACTGAGGGCTGAACGGCTCTTTGACCCAGTCACTGCCATTCCATCCGTAAGCGCTGTTACAAGGTGCTTCGAGATATGCCAGAATGTCAGGCCTTAAGTTACAGATAGTGTTCAAACTTACTATCTCTGTATTATCCGGATTATTTACATACTCATCCGGTTCGTCACCTTTGAAGAATCTCCAGCCGCTGTCCGGGTGATCCGGATTGCCCTTTTCGCGGTACATATATCCGATACCGTTCTCATAGGCGGCTTTGGTAATAAAGCATGCCATATTGGAAGGATAGATCTGAGCCCATTCACGTGCCTCCGATCTATACCAGGAATAATAATTCCATGGAGCATCTTCGGCAAAGAGATTGGAAACCACTTTTTTTTGAATCTCCAGGAATTGATCAATTCCCTGAAGGCCGTTCTCTGAACCCATGAAATATATGCCTCCGCACAGATAAGACAAAGAATATTCCTTAAAAGAATTATAGAAAGCCTGTGCTTTGCATACGAAACGGTCGACTATCTCATTAAAATCCTGATCGCTGATGATTCCCGCTGCAGCTGAGATTCTGCACAGATTAATGTATTCACTGATATCCCAGGCATAGAAACCGTGTTCCTGAATCAAAGGATAGAATGCTTCTGCTTCTTTCATGCATGTATCAAAAGCTTTTCTTGCCTTCGGATTAAGTTCTTTCACATCGAAAAGCGGAGCTTTCTTCCAGAATGTCATGAACTGTTCGTAATGAACACTTGCCATGAACTGGTATCTCTGGCTGTTTATCAGATCCTCCTTTGTCTTGATGCGGAACATCCGGTCAAGAAAAGCTTTGGTCTCATCAGCTTCTTCATCAGTGCAATGGTAATCCTCATCCTCATTCATATAGACAGGAATGCCCGGAACTTTGCGCGCAGCAGAAGGAGCAGAAAGAAGTCTCGTAAATTGCTCTCTAGTAGGCTTTACTGCGCCCTTGCGTTCCTCAGGAATCGAATCAATAAACTCTTTAATGCTTTTTGCCTGGATATCCCACATAATCCATGCCTCCCTGCAATTCTTTACAGATCCTTATCATCTATACTGATATGACTTCAGTTTTTACGATCTCAAAACCTTCTTTCAAATACATTTGAACAGCATTCTGATTCCATTCAGCTACATGTATTATCATTGTATCGTATCCGCTCGACACTATGTGATCCATTGCCCATATCAGGATCTGTTTGCCATATCCTTTGTTCCGGAAACTATCACTGACAAATAAGTCATCGATCTCATTCCCGTAGCAGGCAACAGAACCTATAAGATCTTTTCCTTCGGTAAGGATATAAATATCAGAGGATTTCTCCAGGATCTTACTAAAGTCGTCATACCAATCATATGGTTTTATGTCCAGTGCCTCTCTCATAGGACGGAAAGCAGCATTATACATTAACCTATATTGTTCCAGATACTGTTTGTCAAACGGAATACAACAGACTTCAACAGCGGGGATATCTTTTATGTCGCGTCTCATCTCGTATACACAAAAACTCATATTGTTTATCCCTATCCTTAAGTTCTATTAAAACCAAGCTGACTTATTTTGTCTCTTTTCTTTTACCGTATTTGATAACCATATAATTAATTATACATTTTGCGAATCGATTCTATAGCATCAGAGATTTTTCTTCTAATATAAGTGTCTATGCTTGTGACGGTCCCCTGCAATTCTCTTATTTGCCATTGTATAATGCTGCTATAAATACATATCGCATATACAAGTCAGAACCGTTATTATGAAAAAAACATCAACAATAATTATATTGATCCTGGGCGCAATCAGCATATTTTTATCAAATATGTTAACTGCCATATATGATTCCAGGTGGGTATCAGGCGAAGTGATAGACATTCCGAAAGGTATGCAGTTGACAATCAGTAACGATATTTCATTATCTTCAGGCGGTTCAGATGTGCATATCGAAAAAGATACGATAATTTTTCCTTATTATATAGCACCGTCAGGTACTGTGAATTTTCACTATAATAATGACGGTACCGAAATGGATCTCATTGTCACGTGGAAAGATGTCAAAGAAGAGGCACTGCTGAATGAACTGAAAGAAGAATCAAATCGGAGAATCAGCGAAGCACAAAAACCAATAATAAAACGTGGTGCTGTAGCTGGTGCTGTTCAGGCAGCAATATGGCTAGTCATAGGAGCATTGTTAGCATTTATGCTATCAAAGAAAGATAAGTATTTTATTTGCAATATTATCCTTATATTAGTCCCGATAATTATCATTCTGGTTGAAGTATTGATCAGGCCAGTCATTCATTAATGCAATTCTGTTATCAGCATAAATATTGTTTTACTCATTCGGATTGTAAATCTATCCTGAATGATTCCTATGAGAACTAAAGAACGTTCGAAGATGTCAGAAATAGACTTTTTAAAGTCTCGCAAGTGATTATCAACCACCTGCATCTATAAAAAGGCGAAACCATTATCAAAAATAAGGTTGCAGTTCTTCTCAGACGATATTATCCATTTCTGCCACACAATTCCTTAATTATTACCAATCTTTCAATTGAATTCTATGACAGAATAACCGGGGTTTTATGAAAGGAGTAAAAGACTGTGATTAATAGAAAAAGTTTACCATTTGTGACAGCTATTGCTGTTATCGGCAACTTGGTATTCACAGTCTGCACGAATTCAGGTAATATTAGCGGATCTTTTGAATCGTCTGATGTGGAACCAACAACAATGGCTCCGCAAAAAAGACACATAGGATTTATTGGAGGATAACAGAATGAAAATACTGAGAATCATTATATCTTCAGGGCTGGCACTTGCGATGGCAGCATCTGTTGCCGCATGCGATAGTAACGGTAGCACTTTGCATTCGGATACTACTGAACCCGTGGTTACGGAATCTGAGACAAAGCCTATAGAGACCGAGGCCACGACTGAGCTGTCAGATTCTTCGGATAAAGCTCCAGAGCATGTTTTCGAGCAGGTCATGACTGATATCAAGACAGCACTGCAGCAGGATAAGGATTCAGCCAAAGAGGTTATTGAAAGCAAGCTTGGCGCAAAACTCAGCTTCGAGGAAGCAGATGGAAATGAGTATTATTATTCCACCGATATTACCATCGAAGGCGTTCAGTTTACGCAACTGGAAATAAAGATCAACAAGAGTGACGAAAAAGTCTTTGAAGTTAATCTCGTTAATGACACAAGCAACACGACTGACTGCAAGAGTTATGTGGAAAAGTATAAAAACAAGCTCACTTCCGTTTACGGCAATGATCTTACATCTTCGGATTCTTCTGAGTACGAAGGCTTCAGGGTAAGTGTTAGCGAAGGTGCCAACTGCATTATAGGAGGTTCTTATTCCGCAAATTACAATAAATTCTATCTGATTTTCAGCACAGAATCTGTTTAAGGAACTGACGAAACGCAATCAAATCAATGCTTATGAGCCTAACACATTGTATTACAAAGTAAATTACCAAAAACATACCAAGCGAATAATTAATTGGAGAGGACCTAAGAAAACGACTGCACTTCAATGTGCAGTCGTTCTATTAACTAGTCAATCCAACCTATATCTTAGACATGTACTCAGGATATATCTGAGAAAATATTATAGCCGTCAAACCTCTTGCTTTTACCATTAAGAAACCTTCACTGAAACGAGATCTCCAATCAAATAAATATATAAAAACCTACAACTGTGCTTTTATATGTGTGGCTCTTATTAAGAGTTCCGTCTGGATTTTTCTTATAAATCCAACCATAATAGTCATGGTTTTGTTTATTTTTGTCATCCAATCCGTCGAGCAACCCATATTCTTCAAACGACCCCATAGAATAACGCGACATATATCTACCGTCCCACCCTACTATTTCAGAGATTTCAGGATGAAGATAATAAAATCCGAGAGCGATATTATACCCATATTTAAATGGATCATCAGGAAATACAGAATGAGCTACATCGGCACTAAAACAAATGTTCAAGACTAATCGATTCATCTTTTTGGTAGCCAATTCGTCAATAGTATATTTTCCTCGTTCATTTATCGGAACACTAACAGCATTCTCTCCATCTAACAATATACACCCGTGATACCCGTGAAAAAGCAAATATACAGTGTCGATTTCAAACTCCTGTTTACCTTCAGCATTTAAACCCATCATTTTCCAATTGCTAAGTAATTCATCTGCATTCATGCATTTCTTTGTAAATGCCATTCTTGAACGACGTTCCCAGAATTTAGCATTTTCTTCAAAATCTTTTTCGCTTCCATCATAAAGAATATAGTTAACTTTTAGCATTTTCTTAAGCGAGTGAACATCATGTAAATCGCTATAGTTATCACGGTCTTTATCAGCTGATGTTACATCAGAATTATAGGATCTAGCAGTGAATTTTTTTAATGTTTCTGCATTTTTCTTGTCAACATTTACTCCAATATTTTTTGCGATCTTGAAATAATCATCGAATGATGCAGATTTATAAGCGCCGGTTGTGTTATCAAACGATCCAAGATCGAAATGTGACAGTTCTTGATAATCCAAAAGCCCATCGGAATCTTTATCAGAATCAGAATAACAATTCAGTTCTATGTCATCGTCTCCAAAAGTCAGTGCGGACACAGTTTTTCCAATAGAACTACATTCACATATAACTTTAGCATCGGTATAAGTTTCCGGATCACGCCAATTCCATCCCCATATACCAAATGTAACCGGCCATCCCTCGTACTGTTTCATTTCATAAGCATCATAAATGCCGAATCCCCAATAAGTATATGTACATTCTTCTCCAGTTATCCAATTCACAGACGGATTTTTGATTGCTTGAAATGTTACATTGCCTCCGATCCAACCGGACCATGTAATGCCTGCAACAAAATTGTTTTCTTCATCTGAAGTAATAACAGCCGGGTATCCGCCATATATATCACAAACAGCAACGGCCTCGTCATGCGTTATCGGTGTATCTGATTCTATGACTATGTAAGAATGGCCATTGTATTCGCCTGTTGCAACAACAGTGTATTGTGAATCTGAATCCGTCTCGATAACTGCAGTTGCACCTTTTACAGACTTCCTTGAGTTGCTTTGATTTGCAGTTTCCTCAACCTTAACTCCCAGAAGGTCATACATTTGGTATGTATCTACCAAACAGTATGTGCCGGTCATGGGATTCGTTGCAGAAACAGTACCGGTAACATAGTCATATTCAGTCTCAATCGGGATAAGAAGGTTGTATCCTTCCCAATAATAGAACACACTATACTTGTCTATATCAGTTTCGTATCCGTTCTTCATCGTGAAATTGACTGTAACGGAATCAATTTTCATGTTATCGTCATAGACTATCTCAGGAGTTTTTCCAAGAATAGTAGTGTTATCTTCAATAGCATACTTATAACCTGTTTCTTCTACACTGATATATTTATCGACACGACCTGCAGCTGTTATATCAAATGAGAAACTGAACGGCTGATCGTCAGTATTGAACTCAGTTATTTGCTCAGAAACAGAACTAAAAGAATAATCCTTTGTATTCTCGTTATCCTTTTCAACATATGAAGTGTCCGTCGCCGGATCCAAACCTAATTTGAGTTCGTCTCCGTCTAAAATATAATCCCCATCAGAATCATCATTATTGGGATCAGTACCATAGGAAAAGAGTTCATCGTAATCGTTAATTCCGTCAAAATCGCTGTCAGCTATATACGGGCAGGTTCCGTAGGATTCTTCATTACGGTTAATTATGCCGTCATCGTCGTAATCTTCGTCTCCATCCAACACTCCGTTAAGATTCGAATCAGCGTTTGTCGGGGAATACATCATTCGTATTTCATTACCGTCAGACACACCATCGTAGTCTGAATCCGGGTTATTAGGATCTGTACCAAACAATTCTTCGTCACTGGTATAGAGCCCGTCACCATCAACATCCTTCTCGAGGCTTATGTCATAAAATGTCGGAGTAGGTTCCGGTGTATCTGTAGGAGTTACTGTTACCGTTGGTTCAATTGTTGTGGTTGGCATAGCTGTTGCTGTTACAGTTGGTTTAGCCGTTACTGTAGGTTCAGGAGTTACAGTAACTACTGTTGTTGTAGTAGGAACCGGTGTATCAGTTACTTCAGGAGTAGCTGTAGGTATATAACCGTTATAGTTAATCTCTTCTACATCCGGAACACCATTACCGTTTACATCGTCATTTAAGTCTAATGCAAGAGCGCTTGAACTTACTGTCAGATTACTTATCTCAAAAGGAACAGAAGAATCATGTGCACCACACTGAATGCCAAACTGATAATTACTATATGCGGGTATTACACAGTAATTACTTCCGCTTATTGAATATGTCCCATCACCGTTGTCTGCAAATGAAACATTGTAAGCAGCCGTTATCGATCTGTTTGCAGAAAATGTTATTGTCCAATCTCCGATTGAACTACCTGTTTTATTAGTAAGGATAAGGGCTCCTGAAGATCCTGATGCCCAATCTGAATACTCAACATAATCTACGGATAAAGAACCTTCCGGAAGAACGACTTTTGCATTATTAAGCAGATAAAAAGAGGGCATATACTCTATATCTGATCCGTCGTTGCTTGAAGCCGTAAAGCCTATTGTTACTGATGCTCCGGGATTAATATCTTTATTCCAACCGGCATTGGTTATCGTATAAAGATCGCCTTCATGTTCAACTACACTGCAGTTGTATGGATTCTCAATATTGTAGAGATATTCAAAAGTGTAATTCCAATTGCAAATGGGCTTGTCACCGGTATTAGTAAAAACCAGCTCAATATTCGCATGGCCAGACCAAGAAGAAACTACATTTTCCCGCACAGAATAGGATGCTTCCGATACACTACGGCATTTAAGAGAGTCAGCAACTTCATCTGCTATAGAGTCCAGTGGCAAACAAGAAATGACCAGAATAGTTGAAATAATGTAACAAAGGAACCTTTTAAGTCGATGCATTTTATACCCCCAAAAAATATTATATTTATAGCCAAAATTTGACATCATTATGGATAATATTACGAATGCATCTAACAAACAAGTATTTTTATATACATTTGAAAAAATTCTTATATATTCAATGCTAGACAGATAAAAGTTGGCGCAGATGCAAATCTTCTTTTCGAAAAAAAAAGGTTGGAAATTAACTCCAACCCCTTGCAAATATTGGTGATCGTGAGCGGATTCGAACCGCTGGCCTACCGCTTAGGAGCGTCAAAAGAACAACTAAAAACATTGAAAGGACGGCATTTCCGGGCTATTCCTTTTAATCTTAAACCACTTTTCAACCACTTTTTCACATTAATAATCTTCTGATTCTTTAAGTATTGTCATAGTTCCTGATTATCTTAATATACTGAAGTGTATTCTTATCCTTCTACTAATTAAACAACTTCCCGTCACGCATAAAAGACAGAACGTTCTCGTGTATTATTCCGTTCCGTTTCTGTATGAGAGAATCCATAGTAAGAACATACTTGGGGTAGTTATCATTAATCTTTTCCAGCGATCTG
>JAIKWL010000002.1 GCA_024684815.1 Saccharofermentans sp.
ACACTCCTGGACACTGTCATTCATGTCGAGTTTTACGTCTGCATTCTTCTTTACGGCTTTCTTCTCCAGACCGGAACAGGAGCCGATTATTGCAAGTGATACAGGTATTACCCAGAAGCTTGCAAGAACCATTCTCCAATCGAAGAATATGAACATGCTCAATCCCACAAGAGTTGTGGAGATAAGAGCTCCGATTATCTCGGGGATCCAGTGGCTGGATGCCGTCTCGATCTGGGCGCAGTCACCCAGGATATTCTGTGTGAGATCAGCAAGGTTTTTCTTGCCAAAATAAGACAGTGGCAGGCGGCGGAGCCTTTCAGCGATCGAGGTTCTTCTGATACCGCTCTCCTTATATGTCGTAAGGAAAGTCATGTTGTACTGAATGAAGTTTGTAACTGCTATCAGCATCAGTATCACAACGCTCCATATAATGTAAAAAGGCAATCTGTCCTTAGTGAGATTATTGCTCAACAGATCTTTAATTAGCGTATATAGAACACCTGCAGACATCATGAGCATCATGTTGCTTATCGTAACGCTGATGCATGCCTTGATCATATCTTTGGCGCCCTGAGTGGAGAGCGCATATTTATGCTTTAATCTTTCTATCATTTCAGGCACCTACCTTCCATTCGATCGATCTTCCGTATTCTTCGAACATCTTCTTATAAAGCCCTCCGCGGGAAATCAGTTCATCATGTGTACCGCTCTCTTTGAGCTTGCCGTCATCAAGAACGAAGATCCTGTCGGCACTTTTGACCGTGCTCAGTCTGTGAGCGATCATGATAAGTGTCTTGCCTCTGGAAAGTTCCTCAAATGCAGCCTGGACCTTGGTCTCGTTATCAGGATCGGCAAAGGCCGTAGCCTCATCGAGTATCAGGATCGGTGCGTTTTTAAGCACTGCTCTGGCGATGGTGATCCTCTGCTGTTCACCGCCCGAGAGATATGTTCCTTTCTCACCGATGACAGTATCTATGCCCTCCGGTAGCTTGTCGATGATATCCGTGCACTGAGCCTTGGTAAGAGCATCGATCACTTCTTCACGGGTAGCATCAGGTCTGGCCATCCGTACATTTTCAAGGATTGATGTCTTAAGAAGCTTGCTGTCCTGGAATACGAATGACACACGCTCCATGAGCTTATCCGAAGGAATGTCCTTGATATTTACGCCGCCGAGAAGGATCTCACCTGAAGTAACATCAAAGAATCTCACCATAAGCTCGGCAAGAGTTGTCTTACCCGATCCTGAAGGACCGACAAAAGCAACATGCTCTCCGGGAGCAATGGAAATATCAATATCTGATACCGCATCTCTTGTTGCATCAGCATATCTGTAAGACACCTTATTGAGTGTAATACTGTTGTCTTCGGGAAGATTGTTCTTATCAGACTCCGGCAGGACATTAAGACCAAGAACATAATCAACTCGCTTAAGTGCATCTATGAGTGTCATTTCAGCTTCGCCGGAATAAGCGATCTTGGTAAGCGTAACAGTAACCAGAGGCGTTACGATTATGTAGTACATAACATTCAGAATAGTCGTATCAGCAATGCCGTTTCTTGTAAGGAAGAATGCCCCAAGCACGATCGCAAGAAAGATCGCATTGATGCAGGTCATGAATCCGATCATGGGCATTCTGAGCTGCAAAGTGTAAGCTGTAGTCCATTTCCCGTATCCGTCGATGGATTCTTTGAAACGCTTAAACGAATGAACTGTCTGACCGAAAGTCTTTACTACCGGAATGCCCCTGACATATTCGGTAGCCTCACTGCTCATGGTATCAAGAGCATTCTGGTATTCCTTCATCTTCTCCTGCATGCTCTTGCCCATCATGGACATCATGCAGATGAATCCGATAACCGCAGGGATCATGCAGATCAGACCCATCTTCCAGTCGAATGCAAGTATGAGGATGATCAGTCCTACAGGTGTTACTGCTGCCACAGTCTTATCTGCAAGATTGTGGGCAATATACGTTTCCGTAGCTGCAGTCGAATCACTTACGATCCTTCTGATCTTACCTGTTCCGTCCTCGTCAAAGATCCCGAGCGGAAGTTTGATTATCTTTCTCATAAGTTCGCTTCTCATATTTGCCTGAACTCTGAACGCGGCTATGTGCGTACAGAGGAGCGCAAAGATATAAACAAGAAGCGCTGATACGGTAAGGATAACCGCTCCCCAGGCATATCCGCTGATCCTGCCAAGATCAGTACCCTCTATCGCAATCGCGATTATTTTCCAAAGAAGATAGAAAGGAACAAGGGTTATGGCAGCACTTAAACCTGCCAATATCCTTCCCAAAGTTATCAGGTGTTTATGCCCGCCGGCATATTGCCTGATAAGTTTCATGTGATCGTACTTTTCTGCTTTCGCCATTTCTTTTATCTCCTGTTATTTAATAAGCATTTCCGTTAGCTATCAGGCACCCGAATTTGATAGCCTAAGTAATAAAAAAGAGCCCGAAGGCTCTTTACTGCAATCCCATTATCTTTAACCATCCCGGCATGAAGAACTCCTGCACGGTATTGAGGTATTTCTCTATCAGCCGGTCATCAAAGGTGTGTATTACCGGTTCAAGGCAAGCCGTGAAATAAGCGGACAGCAATATATGCAATTCATCGTCACTTATCTTTTTTACCGGAAGGCCTTTCTGCTCCATATAGTCTATCGCCTTCATGAATTCATGCTGGTTTTCCTCCACATAATTGTGGATGAAATTCTCATACCTCGTTCCTGCTGAACAGTTCATAAGGATCAGGAATTCTTCCCTGTGAGGAATGATGACGTCTTTTAAGAGATCGATAAAAGTCTCACCGAACAGGATCTCTTTATCAGTCTTATCGCCTGTTAACTCATACTTCTTTGCAATATGATTCCTGTTCCAGCTTTTGATCTCTTCGATAAGAGGTTCGACAACGGAATCAAACATGGCTTCCTTATCGCGGTAATGGCGGTAAAGACCGGCGGAAGTCATGCCGGCTCTGGCTCCGATGCTCCTTACGGATGCACCTTCGAATCCTTTCTCAAGGAATTCTTCTCTGATCGCTTTGTTAACCCTTATGTGACTTAAAGACTTGTCCCGTGGCATTGTTTTCACCTGTTAGCTATCGTTGATAACCAACATATGTTAGCCACGGCTAACCAGTTTGTCAACAGTCAATTTTCATCAGTCTTAAGAATTTTGTAAAACACGATTCCTATGATCAGAAGAACGATCCCTGCGGCCAGGCTCGTTATGGTAATCTGCGGCATCACACCTGCCTGAGGCAGATACAGTCCTCCGATGATCAGAAAGACGCTGATGATGATGGTGACGATCCCTAAGATCCTGCAAGCGTTCTTACTCATTTGGCACCGCCCTCCAGTTCTTCGTTCATATCCTTCTGGAGCAAAGCCATACGCGAATACAGACCGTTCCTGTCCATAAGTTCATCATGCGTTCCTTCTTCGGCGATCTTTCCGTGATCGATCACAAGGATCTTGTCGGCACTTCTTATCGTGTTAAGTCTGTGAGCAATTACCAGAACAGTCTTATCACGGCAAAGCTCGGTCATGCCCTCTTTGATATAGCGTTCGTTATCCGCATCAATGCTTGCCGTTGCTTCATCCAGGATGATCACGGGAGCATCTTTGAGGATGCAGCGCGCTATGGAGATGCGCTGTGCCTCACCGCCGGATAAACTTGTACCACCCTCGCCTACTATAGTGTCAAATCCATAAGGCAGCTGCATTATGAAATCATAGCAGCGGGCCTTTTTCGCAGCTTCGGTCACTTCCTCCAGTGTCGCGTCTTCCTTACCCATTGCGATGTTGTTGAAAACAGTATCTTCAAAGAGATATACCTTCTGGAATACCATGCTTATGTTGCACATGAGCGTCTCCATCGGCATTTCCCTTATGTTTGTACCTCGCAGGAGCACCTCTCCCCCGTTAACATCCCAGAAACGGGCAAGGAGATTTGCGATGGTAGTCTTTCCGCTTCCCGATTCGCCGACAAGAGCGATCATCTGATTCTTATCTGCTGTAAATGATATGCCCTTAAGTACTTCTTCATCTTCATATGAGAAAGTCACATCCCTGAACTCTATCTCGTGTGCATAGTCCTTAAGCGGTTCCTTCCTGCCGTCAAGATACAGGGGTTTCTCGGCAAATACCGCGCCGATCTTATCCAATGCCACTTCCATTATCGACAGGCGCGCGCCCATCTGGAATACAGTCTTAAAGGGTGTGAAAAGATTCATAAGGAAAAGAAGAACACCTATAAAGTTAATGGCATCCATCCTCCCGGCCTGAAGAAGCCAGATCGCAGCAGCCAATATTCCGGCGATGCCGGCTGCGCAGATTATCTCCAGATTTCTTTCGTATGGTGCATATTCTCTTTCGAACCTGAGATTTGCTTCACGGCTTCTTCTAAAGCTGTCACGCAGACGCGTTGAACTCTCACCCGTAAGTCCGAAGCTTTTCGATACCGCCATACCTTCTGCATATTCGATAACAGAACCTGTAAGATCTTCGACCGCCGCCTGTCTTCCTTCGGAATTGCGCGCGGCAGTCTTATTCATGGGAACGGAAAGGATCAGTATGACAATATCCGTAGCCAGCGTTACCGCACCGAGGAGCGGATCGAGGAAAAACATGAATAATGTCAGTACGAACTGGGCAAAGAATCCGCTTGCGATCTCCGCGAGCACGCTCATGCTGTTCTCTTCGACAAAAACCATGTCTTCCGTTAATATCGAACTGATGCGTCCTATGTTTTCATCAGTGAAATAACCCATCGGAAGTTTTCTTAAGTGTCGTGCAAATTCTATTCTCTTTTCCGCAAAGACTTTATAACCCGCCGAAGACTGGAGTCTGTCGGACATATGCCTGAAGAATGTTCCGAGAGCAAAACAGGCAAGGAGCATTCCGGCCATTAAGCAACACGTCATTACATCTGCCGTGCCGTCCATAAGAGCACGTATCATGAAGATTCCGGCCATGATGGGAGCATTCTGTGCAAACGCATTTAAGAACGAGAATATGTATGCAAGACGTATCCTTCTTGCATTTTTCTTATCACAGAAAACGAGGAGCTTATGCAATATGCGGATCATCTGACGGCACCGCCTTTCAGGATCCAGCGGTTGCTTTCTTCCGTCGCTTTCCAGAGCTTGCGGTACTCTTCACAGTCTTTTATGAGTTCACCGTGAGTTCCTTCAGATATGATCCTTCCTTTGCCGAGAACGATTATCTTATCAGCCTTCGCGATTGAACTGAGCTTGTGCGCGATTATGAGAACAGTCTTATCCTTTATGATCTCCGCGATCGCATCGTTCATTTTCTTCTCATTCTCGGGATCGATGAATGCCGTGGCCTCATCAAGAACTATTACGGGTGCGTCTTTCAGAAGGACTCTCGCAAAGGCTATCCTCTGCTTCTGTCCGCCGGAGAGCTTGTTTCCGCAGGCGCCGGCCATTGTATCGTAACCGTTCTCGAAGCTTAAGATAAAGTCCTCACAGCCGGCTCTTCTTGCCGCATCCTTTACTTCCTCATCAGTCGCACCGGGCTTGCCGATACGGATATTTTCCTTTATCGATTTATTGAACAGAAACAGTTCCTGTGACACATACGAGACCTGGTCTCCGAGTGTCGCCAAAGAAAGATCGCATATATCCTGTCCGCCGATCCTTATGCTTCCGGAATCAACGTCGTAATAATGGGCTATAAGTCTTGCTATCGTACTCTTGCCGCTTCCAGACTCACCGACGAGTGCTGTCATCTGACCTTCTTTCGCCGTAAAGGAAATGCCTTTTATTACTTCATCGCCCTTGTATGCAAACCGCACTTTGTCGAACGTGACGGAATGGCCGTTCCCTTTGAAAGGTTCCTCGCCGCTCTTTAATGCCGGGCGGTCCAGGGCCTTTTCTATCGACTGTATCTTATAGTTGATCCTGGGCATCGAACCGATAAGCGCAAGTGTATGTATAAGGAGCGGCCCCAGTGCATAGCTCAGGCACAGTGCCAGGATATACCTTTCGAGAGTCAGATGTCCCAGTATTACCAGCAGACCGCCGAGCGGGAGCGAATACAAAGTGATGTTTGCAAAAAGGCTTCCGTACAATGCCATCCAGGGCCAGCATACTTCATACCATGCAAGACCAAAGTCACGGTACTTATATACGGAATCTTCAAACCTCTCGCCTGACTCGTTGCTCCTGTTAAAGATCCTGACGACTTCCATGCCCGAGACAAATTCGATTATCGAGTTGTTCAGCCTCTTGGAAGAAGCGAAATAATACCCCATCTTATCCATTCCGACAGTGTACATCTGCCTGGAAGCAGCATACCCGAGTGCAAGTACGACAACCGAACACAGCGCCATCTGCCAGTCGGCCGCAATAAGGATAAGCAGGATCACGATCCCTACGAAGATATTCGAAAAACCTTCCGGAATGACGTGTGCGAGCATGAGTTCTACGGATTCGATATCATCGTTGAAAAGCTTTTTGACTGTTCCTATGCCCATGTCATGGATATTTCCGATGGGCTGCCCGTCGAGTTTATCCTGAAGACTAATGCGGATGTTCTCAAGAGTGTGATAGGCCGCACGGTGACTTAACTGAAGACCGAATGTATATGCGGCAGCATAAAGGATCCCGGCTCCGAGGATAAGACCTATGTCAGGCAAAGTATTATTCAGCGTCAGTGTGCTTCCGTTCAAAAAGCGCGTAAGCAGATCGTAGATTCCCGCATACGGGACTGCACCGAAAAATGCTCCGAGTATCATGAATATAACTGCAAAAACAACATATTTTTTCCACTTTCCGGTATATTTCAGAACCCTTCCGAACATGCCGTAATTCTTGCGCACTTTGGAAGTATTCTCATCACTTTCCGTCATGAAATATCCTCTTATGCGCTGAACACCGTCATCGTTAAGCGGATAGAATCCCATGACACGGCCGTTCTCTATATGCAGTATGTGAGTGCAGCAGCGGAGTATAAGCTCGGGATCATGGGTAATGATCACCGAAGTAATATCACTTCTCATCTCATTAAGAATCTCGCCGAAGCGTTCCATGCCCCTTCTGTCGAGTCCCGACGTGGGCTCATCGTAGAATATGATTTCTTTTCCGGCACAAAGTGCGGAAGCTATTGCTACACGTTGTTTCTGGCCACCCGAAAGAGATGACGGATGTCTTTCCTCAACACCTTTGAGGCCAAGCTTATCCAGTATTTCCAAAGCTCTTTCACGTTCAACGGAAGCATTAAGCATTACTTCTTCGATAACGCTGTCAGAAAAGAGCTGACGGTTTACATCCTGCATAACCATAAAACTCTTACCGGAGCGTTCTTTTTCGCTTAAATACCGTCCCTTGAACGCAATGCTTCCGTCAGAAGTACCGACTCCGCACAGTGCCTCGGTCATGGTCGACTTACCGCTTCCGTTATCGCCAATTATCGCCACAACGGAATGTTCAGGAAGACGCAGTCTGTCGATATCAAGTATCTGATTTCCGCCGCGCGTACAGTTAAGATCAATTGCTTCGATGACAGGCTGTCCGCCATTACCAAAATCACTGTTTGCACGATTCTTTTCAAGCTTATTTAGATCGGTACACCTTAAACCAAGCGAAGAAAGTTCGTTATCCGTTAATTTAGCTAATTCCTGTGAGGTATAAGCAGCAGTTATAATACCGTCTTCAAGATAGATGAATCTGTCTGCCAGATCCATAAGATAATAAAGGCGGTGTTCTGATATTACGATCGTCTTGCCTGACTCTTTTATCTTTTTCAGTATATCGTGCAGACGGTGAATTGCCTTACGGTCGAGATTAGATGAGGGCTCATCGAGCACATAGACATCAGGCTGTGCAGTATAGACACTTCCGCACGCTACCTGCTGCTTTTCTCCTCCTGAAAGTTCAAAGATATTTCTGTCCATGAGAGCCTTAAGCTTCATGTCCTTTTCAGTCTGAACGAGTCTTTTATTTATCTCTTCTCTGCTCATTCCCTGGTTTTCACATCCGAAAACAAGCTCACCTGTCGTATCAATATTGAAGAACTGGCTCTTTGGATTTTGGAAGACACTTCCTACTGTCTTACTCGTTTCTGAGAGCTCGGAAGTAGACACACATGTATCTCCGACCCAGACCTCTCCTTCCAACTCTCCCGGATAAAAATGCGGTGCGAGTCCATTTATGAGTCTCGTAAGCGTTGTCTTGCCGCACCCTGAAGATCCGCACAATACAACAACCTCGCCGTCTTTTATGGTCAGATTAATGTTATCGACACCTTCGCCGGTGCCCTGTTCTCCGCCATAATGGAAACTGCAATTCTCAAATCTGATCATACGCCACCCGCTTTGATCTTCTGGGCTATTACAGCAGCAAAAGCAAACAATGAAATGAACAAGACTATCAGCAGATAATCTATAACTCGAAGCTTAACTTCCTCATAAGAAGTTCTTTTAACTTCTATATCCATTCCTCTTGCCATCGTTGCGGCAGCAAGTTCTTCCATGACACTCATAGTCGAAAACAACATCGGTATCAGAACATATTCGATCGTTCTCCACGGATGAGTGATTATCTGAACCGGACTTAAGGATATGCCTCTGAAAGCCATTGCTTTACGGATACCATTCCATTCATCCGTAACGGTTGGTAGAAATCTGAAAAACACTGCGACAGGCACAACTGCCTTAACGGGAATGTGCATTGCCTGAAAGGCGGACAAGAAGTGACTTATCCTTGTCGTCTTAACGATCAGATAGATGCTCATCAGCGTCGGGAATGCAAACATGAAACTCGTAGTAATGAGCGTTATTACCATTACCACTACTTCAGGCGCCCCTTCAGAACTGCCTAGAACAGCACGGATAAACAGAACTACTCCCAGAGCTATTGCCGCCTTGAGAGCAGTCAAAGGCTTTCCGCACAGTGCAAACAGAATACAGAGCAACACTGAGTACATTGCGATACCAATGTCACTGTAACTGCTTACACATACGAGACTGCTTGTAACGAATATAAGGACTTTGGTTCTCGGATCTACTTTTATAAGTCCTTTTATATCCTCGCCGTAAAAAGTCAGGTCCATACAATATTATGTGAACTCAGACAATTCCGGCCTTTTCAAAGTGCTTCTTTATGAGTTTTGATGCGATAAGGACACCAATTCCAGCGCCTGCAACAGCAAGTCCCATCTGAGCAAAAGGCATCCAGCTTGTTGTGAGCGCAGCTACGCCGTTTGCATAGCTTTCGCCATAGTAATCTGTTGCCATTGCCATAAATGAATCTCTGTTTAAATACAGGTTAGAGAACGGGCATACCATATTCAGATTGAATACAAGATATGAAATAAGGAATAATTTCTTGGATTTATACTTACCTATCAGCAATACTATTTCAGCAAGAACTGCAACACCAATTGCCATGAACATTCCGGGAAGATAACCGGATGATGCAGTTACAGCAAATAAGATACCGAGAATCAGAGCAGCTCCGAATTTGTGAACCTTGAGAACACACAATTCATATATAGTCGCACATACAATTCCGACGAACAAAGGCGTGATCAGATAAAGCACCGGTATCGTTCCGCAGACCATGACAATGAGGAGCATTACCACAACATAGATAGCTGCAAATGCGCCTGCAAAGATCAGATCTTTTACCCTCATTTTCTTTCCGTCTTTAGTTGTCGTATTAGATATTTCTTTTTTAGCCATTCTATTATCTTCTTTCTATTTATATTTACGGTTAGCCACGGCTAATTACCCTCGGCTAACTAGTATATAAACTGAGGAGATAATAGTCAACAGAATTATCATTCAAAAAACATGACATTGTTTTTTAAACGTGCTCACAATTTCACTAATTTTCAATTCAGGAATTTAACCATTCGATTATCTCTTTTTCCGTATTGTCGAAGTAAGAGATATTCAAGTCTTTGTATTTACCGAAAGTCTTATACATTAAGCCGATGAGCGGGATCATACGGTAAAGTTTTTTCTCCCTTTCCCTGTTAGGCATCAAGCCGTTAAGATGGCTTCCGTGAGGATATACGATCACCTTAACATCCTTGGAATAACCTTTTTCTTTAAGATCTTTTTCGATCAGTCTTACCGAATACTCAGAAGGCCATGCCTCATCCTCATCACCTGCAATCAGGAGAATCCTGGCATCGGTTTGCTCGACACTGAGTCTCGCCTTAAGAGCTGCGGCTTCATTTTTATACGCATCATGATATGCGATCCACATGCCGGTAACTTTGCAGGCTGAGTCCGGATGACGATAGTATTTTGAAGCTTTGATCCTAGAGAAATCAGCTTTAACGAATGGAATATCCTCGCCTTTCCAGGTAGCCACGCTCCTGCCGGTCATGGTCTTCTTATCCTTCAATGTCCCTTCGAAAGGAACATGCGTGGGACTGACCAATATCAGATTCTCGAAGCCCCCGATATACTGTGCTGCCAGCACGGCGAAGATCGAACCCATTGACTGTCCGTATATGCTTATGTGATCTATCTTTTTCTTTTCGCGGAGATATTCTATGGCAGGAACAAACATATCGACAGGAATGCTGTTTGGCGAATCAGGAAGGCCTTCTGCTCCGAATAATGAAACAGACAAACCGGTAATACCATAATCTGCAAAACGTTCTGCAAACTTGATGCCGGGCAGTATCGACTGCTCGCCGCCCATGACGACAATTACAGCCTTCCAGCTTCCGCTGTCCGGTTCGGCAAGATGTCCCGTAAACCCGTGTTCCTTATAATTGAAGTCTTCGTGTCTCATAAGCTTATAAAAATGAAAAAATAAATGCTCCGATAAGGCAGCATATAGGGATGACGATACACTGTCTTATCTGCTGCTTGCGGTTATATCCGAACTGCTTCCATCCGATGCAGTTTTTCGTCTCGGGGAAATAGTGCTGGAAGAATTGCGTCTTTGTCAGGAGGATATAATCCAGACAAACGATATCGAATACTTTGACAGATGCACCGATAATGAAGAAGCGCAGAAAAAACTGCCAAAATGTGTATCCGTTCTTTATTCCGTCAATCCCGCCGTATATAAACAGACCCAGAAAAAAATTACAGAATCCGATAAGGATTATCCAACCAACAACTCTTTTGAAAGACATCGGAAGACTTTCAAGTCTGGGCTTGAGGCTTGCCTGAACATCAACGGGGAAATTCCTTGCAAGAAGGCTTGTCGGCATCGTGATGGTAAGCCCCCAAATAGCGAGGAACAATGAAACACACCCGATAAGTGACAGGATCAACGTAAGGATCATAAGCGCAACTCCTTATCTGATGCCATAGATCAGTCCGGCATCTTTGATCATCCACGGTGCTGTTACAAAATCAGGAACAAAATACTGCTCCTCAATATTCGGAATGTAATGGATCTCGCTGACAAGCCCGCTTCTTTTCAGCTCTTCGCAAAACTCGTTCATGTCCCCGTATAGAGACTTCTGGCCGAACATGTCCTGGAATGAGAAGGATCCGCCTTTCTTTACAACACGAAGCGCCTCTTTAACTACTAATCTTTTGTCAGAAACAGAACGAACTTCATGGAATACAAAGTTACTTACTGCACCGTCAAAAGTCTCATCCGCAAAGTCCAACTTTGCAGCATCTCCCTTTTGGAAAAGTGCTCTGTCTGAAACGCCTTCGGCTACAGCATTCTTCTCACACTGTTCCTTGGCATAACTCCATTCGGCACCCCAGAAATCGATGCCGGTAACATGAATGTTGGGAAAAGTCTTCAACATACGGTTCGTAAGTGCGGCCGCACCGCATCCGATATCAATTATGCGGCCATCTTTTTCTTTATCCCATATAAAATGATCGACAAGAAACTGATGGATGGCACCCATCACACCGCCGCCGTTAAAATCAAAAAGGATCCTGCAACGCTGCATGTAAATTGTCATTGCAAGTGCAGCAAAAGATATAACTGACAAAATGATGCCCGGTATTTTTGTCTTAAGAAATACCAGAAGGATAACTGATATTACAGCCATTACAAATGTCGCTGCCCATTGCATCCTGATCATGGCGGCAGGCACCCAGTTGCCGTAATCAGCATTCTTGTTCATTTCCATGTTTTCATCCTCCTATATATGCGAGCATTCTCTGATATCCCGGCATTGCATCGTCGACGAGCGGAATGCATGCATAAGCATGATAGAGACCTTCTTCGATCTCCATCGTCACATGTACTCCGTACGATTCCAGTCTTTCCCTGATCGGATCAGCCGCTGCAGTAAATACTTCATCTGCTCCAAAACTCAGGTAAACATCTTTTAATCCCGTGTAGTTGCCGAGCTGTAACGATTCCATATAATCAGCGACCTTTTTGCCGCCTGTCATGCCCTCCCAAACGGAAAGGGTTGCTTTCTGACTCATTATCACGTCGGTCTTATCCAGAAGGTCTGCCTTGCGCTTCTCTTCTTCGCTTATAAGCAGTGAACCGGGAGAACCGGCATATACCTTGCCGGGCATTGGTAATCCCTCTCCCCTGTCATTGATGTATGAGATCATTCCGAGCGCGAGATTTGCGCCGCTCGATCCGCCCAGAAAGTATATGTTTTCTGGCTTGTATCTGCGAAGAAGCGATCTGTAAAGCTCATAGACCGTCTCATAGACATCTGTCAATGTGTTGCCTGTATGGATAAGCGGATAAAACGGAAGGACAAAATCGATGTTGAGTTTTTTTGAAAGTGACAGTACTTCTTTTGTCTGAGAAGGTGACGGATATTTGAGCATGCCTCCTCCGATGAGATAGACACACACCTTTCCCGGGTGTTCCGGATGACGGTACCAGAGCATTGTCGATCCGTTTACGGACTCCGTCTCAGTCTCAACCTTGCTGTCATTGAGTTTTGGAATAACCACGCCCTTATATTTCTTTGCAAAGAGCTTTTTTGCTTTCTCAGGCGGCAGTTCCATAATCCTCTGTATCCTGAAGAGCTTACACAATCCGAGGATAAATGCATATTTGACAGACTTCTTCATTATCCTTTTGAGCGGGATAAGCCTGTTGACCATTACCTTATAAGCAGCATATTCCGCACCGTAAAGATCAAGGAGCCATTTCTCTTCGGTATTCTTCAAAACAACCGTCAGGATCAGCCATTGAACAGGCAGCAGTATGAGGAGCCACAGGTTGTGCCATAAGAGCAAAAGACCTATGTTGATGAACCACACTCCGACATACATGGGGTTTCTGACCCATGCATAGACGCCGCCCGTCTGAAGCTTATTGTTCTCGATGTGTTCGTCCATCTTTGAGCCGAGCGCGCCCATATACCAGATAAAGATCCCGAGAGGGATGAAGATGATTCCTAATACTCTGAATATCCATGCCCAGACACCTTCAAGAATGCCTGAACTTAAGACATTTACCGACATGATGAGTCCCGCTAAGGATAGTAAGGAAATGCCGCTTATAAGATACGGACCTATTCCGAATAACGGAAGTTTCTGACCTTCTTTGGTGTAGTTTTTCATGTCACTTCTTCGCCTTTGCTTTCTTCATCATTATGAGGAGACCTGAGTATGTCCAGAGCCCTCCGATGCTGATCCAGCCGGTACCAATCGCATTGGCTGCTTCACTGTTTCCGAAAAACCTGGTTACAACTACAATGACTATTCCTGATGCGATCGAGAAGATCCAGCACCACTTCGGGTAAGGTGTATAACCCTTTACAAAAGCGATGATCTGCGTAACAGTCGTAATCATGAAAAATACAAAGAAGATCAGTGTTACAGGGACAAGGAAATAAAGCGCGAACTTCACAGTGCCTTCAGAAGATGCATTGGGATTGATCCTGTGAACAGCATTCAGGTGATAGACTGATGCGCAGCAAACTACATGACAAAAGCTGCCGAATGCAAGCATTCCGAGAATTCCGCTCCTGTAAATGTGTGCAAGCTTTTCGTTTGTATTCGCAATCAGTCTGTATATACCGAAATAGCACAGACACTCCACAGGTATCCCGATAAGTCCCAGAACTGCCGATCTGAATATTCTGTCATCTGATACAGTAAGATATCGGGAAAAATACTGATCCATTCCGGACAGGGAATCATCAACTACTCCCCAGCCTAAGATCAGGTCGCCGACAAGTCCCATAAGAGCAGCCACAATGCCGATCTTGAACAGGTGTGTTATACGATCCCAATCAAGTTCTTTACTGATCCCTATGTCATTATAACTGCTCATAAGCCCATCCTTTCTTTATCCGAAAACCAAATACAAAAGATTAACAATTCCTGCAGTGATAAGTCCTGCCAGAGGACAGCATGTAAGAGGCCATATGATAAGATGCTCCGGGAGCGCTGCTTTCATCCATTCTTTAAGTTCCCAGGCCTTGCAGTCCTCGGCGCCTTTGATAAAGCCTCTCATCTTCTTTGTAACCGCACGGAGCAGACAGTCTAATATAAGAAGGTCCCCGAAGTTTACGAAGAGCATCTCGATATAACCTGTCCAGAACAGCTCCTTAAATCCTGTAACACCTGAAAAATAAGTGCTTACACCAAAATAAACAAAAACTGCAAGATAAATAGCGATCAGGATCACCCTGCTTATTATCATCCGAACAAACCTTTCTTAACATAAGGCTCAGATTCGATCCCGAGGAAATCATAACCTGTGTCTTTTATTGCCTTTTCAAGAACTGCGCCGACTACAGCTTCGTCGCTGATAAATGTTGCTTCTTTCTTAACTCTGGAAGCCTTTACTTTTTTAGCTGAAGGGACTGCTTTTCTTATAGCATCGCTTACATGAGCTTCGCACATTCCGCACATCATTCCGTCGATCTTAACTGTTGTCCTGTACATAGAATCACTCCCTGTTCTTTAACACTTCTGCCGGTGTTATCTTTTTGAGCCTGTTTGTTAGTATCAGATTGATAATGAGATAAAGGCCAATGACGACAGCAAAAATCATCAGATACATCGCTGGCGTATAGGTCGGTTTTATTCCCACTCCGACATTGCTCACCAGATATCTCGGATATATATAATCCATTATCAGCTTGCACAAAGGTATTACGATAAGAGCACCTATCGCAACGATATAGAAATTCCCGTCAAGATACATCTTGCGGACTTCACGTTTCTTGAAGCCGAAGATCTTTACGAGAGATATGTTAAACGACGATCTGTCGATCATCATCTTGATCATGAGATACATAACGACAACGAAGACCACAGATGCTGCGACAGACATCGTGATTATCATCGACCCCATCATGTCAACATATACACCGGCTGATCTTTCGATCTCGGATTTAGATACTGTGGAATACAGCCTTCCGGTGTCGATATCAAGTTCGTGATCGGAAAAAACGACATTGAAATAATCGTCATCTTCTCCAAACATATCCCTGCATCTGTCGATATCCATAAACATCATTAAAGATGCCGAATAATCGAATATCCTTGCAACCCTGAAAGCATATAATCTGTCACCGTTTTCACTCTCAACAGTAAACTCGTCGCCGACTGAAAGATTATATTTATTTGCGACTGCAGAACTTAAAACAACATCCAAATCATTATCAGGTAATACTCCGGTATCAAAGAACGGATTATCATTTGTAATTCCCATGAGAGTGATATCGAATGTATAGCCGTAGATCTCTTTTTTCATTCCCTCGGCAACAGCCTCAAAGCCGCCTTCCGGAACTTCTTCAGTCGGATACTTGTAACTGTACATATACTCATACTTTGTCTGGCTGACATAGTAGTCATTGACATTTTTGCAGTACACATATGTGTTGAGAGCCATAAGAGCAACAAGGAGACTCATGAACATGCCGAAGATAACTGTCAATCCGGCTCTCATTTCTCGAAGCATCTGCCTTAATCTGAACATGCCTATAAACTTGAGGCCCTTGATCTTCAATTCCTTGCCACGGACAACTTTTTTCTCGTTCCTTAAAAGTGCCAGAGGGGTTTTCTTAAGTTTCTTGCGGATAACAAGCAAATTGACGATAAAAGCAGTCACCGGAGGAATAACAAGCCCGTAGATAATAATAAACGGTGTCACTTCAATCTCGAGTGCAGGCATCGAATAATACATCAGTGTATCGTCTAACTGCACCGGTATTCCCACAGGTGTCAAAACAGCAATCAGTGTTCCTATTACACCCGAAACAAATGTAACTATTACCGGCACGGCAACATAACTCAACGTTAGAGTCCTTCTCTTCATTCCCATCGAATACAGCGCTCCTATGACAGAACTTTCCTGATCGATCATGTGTACGATAAAGACTGATATAACATACGCAAAAAGCATTACAAGCAGTATTCCGAAGATTATGCTCGCCGAATAATTGATCTGAACATCATCAGCAGCTGAATCGATCCTGGGATTTTCCGCATGATCAAGGAATAACATCAGATTAGAGGTTTTAATGTTAAAGACTTCATCAATCAGATCGTTGGCTTCATCAGAAAACTCGTTTACACCGTCAGCCAGTTCTCTTGTGCCATCAGCAAGTTCAGATGCACCTTCATTTATCTCTTTTGAACCGTCATATAATTCATCAATGCCTTCAGCAAAATCGTCAGCACCGTCGCGAAGTTTGGATGTACCTTCACGAAGAGCAGATGCTCCTTCTCTTAATGCGGAATTGTTTGTTTTAAGCGTCTTTACAGCACTATACAGCTGTAATGCGCCGTCACGGAGTGATGCAGCTCCTGTATTGACTCCGGAGATGCCGGATTTTATCTGAGTATATCCGTCTGAAAGTCCCTTCACAGGATCCGCAAACCCTCCTGCAACAGCTGCAGTATACGGATCATCACTTTGTGTCATGGTGCTGACAGTCCCTGAAAGCTTATCAATACCTTCGCCGTACATGGCGGCTCCACTGTCCAGATCTGAGGTGCCTGAAGCAAGTGTTTCTGCTCCATCAGACAGAGAAGACATACCTGAAGCAACCGCACTGACACCGTCTGTATAAGCCTTTATACCCTTTTCCAATTCGGCAGCACCATCATCAAGTGCTGCAATCCCGTCCGTAAGATCCGGAAGTGCATCATGCAGTTCGGTCATGCCGTCATGGAATTCACTTATTCCGTCACAGAGTTCCCCTGCTCCGTCAGCCAATTCATTGGCACCGTCTTTAAGTTCATCTATACCTTCCAGAAGGTCGTCCTTGCGGCCGGTCATCCTATCCCAGTATTCCCTGAAATATTCATCGTCAATATCATTAATATCAAATTCAATATCCTCAAGAATACTCTTCAGATCTTCTTTGCTCATCGCACCGTTAAGAAGATATGCATAATAATATTCTTCAGAAGATAAGGAATAACCTGAAGCATAAAGATCATCATATTCTTCCGGAGTTACAAAAAGAAGCCCGAAATATCTGCTGTCAACTACAGAATCAGACATCTTCCTGATAACGGTATTGTAATCCGGAACAGCGCCTATCCCGCATACAGTCAATTCTTTATCACCGAGCCTGACCTTGTCACCGATGACGACACCATTTACTTCAGAAAAACGCCTCTCGATAACCGCTTCGTTATCAGAAGCAGGAAGAGTTCCTTCAATAAGCGAGATTTTGTTGATGTTTTCCCTAACCTTAAAGACCCTCAACACCTGATCTTCGTTCAGCGCATAATCGGCATAAAACATTTTCTCAACCGATACACCGTTATCCGTGATATTTCTGAGTTCATCTGAACGCAGCGGAACAAATACCGAGAACTCGCCGTCTTCACGGCACAGTTCCCTGTCCCTTATCTCAGTGTAATCGATAACAGTTTTCGCTGCTCCCATAAGGCTAGTCACAATATATATCGAAAAAATTATCAGAAGAGATAATGCAATATATCTCGACCATCCGGCCTTAAGATCACGAAGTGCTCTTTTAAAAAGGATCCACCCCATATCAGAGATCCTCCAGTTCAGAGGCAGGGGTCTTTGTCCCGTTATAGTAATCCTTATAGACCTCACCGTCTTTCAGATAAATGACGTGATCGACCATATTCTTTATAGAATTGTTGTGCGTTACGATCAGCATTGTTGTTCCATACTGTTTGTTGATCTTTTCCAGGAGCACAAGGATATCTTTTGAAGTCTTTGAATCCAAAGCACCCGTAGGCTCATCACAGAGAAGCACTTTTGGATTTTTAACAAGAGCTCTTGCTATTGCACAGCGTTGCTGCTGACCGCCCGAGAGTTGAGAAGGAAATTTGTACTGATGCTCCGTTAAACCGAGAACACCAATAAGCTCATAGATATCAAGCGGATCATCAGTCAGATATTCACAAACCTGAATATTCTCTCTGACCGTAAGATTAGGAACAAGATTATAAAACTGAAAAATAAATCCGAGATTATCTCTTCTGTAATTTGAGAGTCTCTCACCTTTCAGCCCTTCAACAAATGTTCCGGCTACACTGACATTACCTGAATCAATGTCATCCAGACCGCCGATACAGTTGAGCAATGTTGATTTACCTGAACCGGATGTACCCTGGATAACACACATCTCCCCCTTTGAGATACTAATGCTTACACCTTTGAGCACCTGAGCATAAGAGCCGCCCTCTCCATAGGATTTATGCAGATCCTTCACTGTTAAATAATTTTTGTCTGACATATACACCTCTACATATGAACAACTATTCATATGTTATTTTAAGTTAGCAGTTGCTAACTGTAAACAAATTCATGCTTGTGCATTTATTACAAAAAGATCATTCGTAATGAACGGTTTATTATCATCCATGTGTCTTATTCCTTACCTTTTCAGCAAAAAGGGGATGTTCTGCTAAAAACAACCCCTTATTACTGAATAGGATGTTTATGGAGGAGTTAAGATTTCTCCTTTTTTTGAACCGAATGGCATTTACCGGCCAGAGCACAGTTCGCGCAGTTACAGCCGCAGGAACTCTTACCCTCCTTCTTATCACGCACCATACTTATGATCGCCAATACGACCAATGCAGTTACAAGCGCGATGATCAGGATGTTAGCCCAGTTGTTTGAAAGCCATTCCAACATCTGAATTTCCTCTTAGTTTTCCTTAACTGCACCTGTGTACTTCTTTGCCGGTCTGAATACGAGGAAACACAGTCCTGCAAGGACAAGGAGTGCAAAGATCAAGCCGATTACATTAACGGAGCCTGAGAAAAGAAGACCTAACTGGTATACGATAAGTGAGATCGCATAAGCAAATATACACTGATAACCGATCGCGAACCATGTCCACTTTGCGGAGTTCATCTCTCTCTTGATTGCACCGATTGCCGCGAAGCAAGGAGCGCAGAGAAGGTTGAAGATAAGGAATGAGAAGCCTGCAAGAGCGTCGAGTCCTTCGAAATCGAGGACACCGAATACGCCGACAACCTCTTCCTTAGCTACAAGACCCATGATGGTAGCGATCGTAGCCTTGATGTTTGCAAATCCGATAGGAGCAAAGATCCACTTGATTGCTCCGCCGACGATACCCAAAACGGAAGCCTCAAGCTCCATATCGGGATCAAATCCAAAACCAGCGTCTGTATTACCGAATACGGAACCAAACCAGATTACGATAGAAGAAAGAAGGATAACAGTACCAGCCTTCTTGATGAAGGACCAGCCACGCTCCCACATTGATCTTAACAGATTACTTAATGTCGGCCAGTGGTATGCGGGAAGCTCCATAACAAACGGAGCCGGATCACCTGCAAACATCTTTGTTTTCTTAAGAAGGATACCTGAGATGATAACAGCAGCAACACCGATAAAATAGCATGCCGGTGATACCCATGCGCCGCCAAAAGCCGAGTGTCTGAACAGAGCAGCAGTAATGAGCGCAATGATAGGAAGCTTGGCTCCGCAAGGGATGAATGTCGTTGTCATGATGGTCATCTTACGGTCGCGGTTACTCTCAATGGTTCGCGATGCCATGATACCCGGAACGCCGCATCCGGAAGATACGAGCATAGGGATGAAAGACTTACCTGAAAGGCCGAATCTTCTGAAGATACGGTCGAGCACGAATGCGACTCTTGCCATGTATCCGCATGCTTCAAGGAATGCAAGGAGGAAGAAAAGAACGAGCATCTGAGGAACGAATCCCAATACCGCACCTACACCGCCGATGATACCGTCAACAACAAGTCCTGTTACGAATTCATTGGCACCGATCTTTTCGAGACCTGAGCTTACGAGGTCAGGGATGCTCGGAACGAACACCGCGCCTTCTGCCTCATCCATGCCGGGAGAAGTGAATTCACCTTCCTCATCGAGAGCGCCGGATGCTTCAAGAGCTCCCGCAAGGTCGAAGCCGTTCTCATCGAACTCGTCAGCGTAGAATCCGAAGTCTTCTTCGAATGCTCCGAAATCAGCATCATCAAAATCGCCCTGCAGATTCTCGGCACCTGTTATGTCAGCATCAACAGCTGAATCAATGACCGCCTTTACGTCATCAACAAAGACCGTCTCGCCTGCCCACTCGTCGACCATCTCTTCATAGTTGCTTCTTCCGATACCGAAAAGATACCAGCCGTCGCCGAAGATATTATCATTAGTAAAGTCTGTTAACCCTGCACCGAAAGCAGTCATTGCAATCCAGTAAACTGCAACCATGATGAGAGCGAAAATAGGAAGTGCAAGGATCCTGTTTGTTACGATCCTGTCGATCTTGTCAGATGTGGATTGCTTAGCCTTGCTCTGCTTTTTGTAGCAGCTCTTTATAATAGAAGCAATATATACATATCTTTCATTAGTAATGATGGACTCTGCATCGTCATCAAGTTCCTTTTCAGCCGATGCAATATCCTTTTCAATGTGATCCAACTTCTCTTTGGAGATACCAAGCTTAGCAATTACTTTCTCATCTCTCTCGAAGATCTTGATTGCATACCATCTCTGCTTGTCTTCATTCATATCGTGAAGCACTGCTTCTTCGATATGAGCAAGGGCATGCTCGACAGGACCTGAGAAAGTATGAGGAGGAACAGTCTTTGTATTCTTGGCTGCCTTGACAGCTTCCTCGGCAGCCTCCATGATACCGGTACCCTTAAGGGCGGAAATTGCAACTGCCTTGCATCCCATTGTCTCTGAAAGAGCCTCAAGATTGATCTTATCACCGTTCTTATTTACGACATCGATCATGTTAACAGCCATTACCACAGGAATTCCAAGTTCTGTGAGCTGTGTTGTTAAATAAAGGTTACGCTCAAGATTCGTACCGTCAACAATATTAAGAATAACGTCAGGGTTTTCATCGATTAAATAGTTACGTGCAACGACTTCCTCTAATGTATAAGGTGATAAGGAATATATACCCGGAAGGTCTGTGATGGTAACGCCATCGTGTTTTTTAAGCTTACCCTCCTTCTTCTCTACTGTAACGCCAGGCCAGTTACCTACAAACTGATTGGATCCGGTCAAAGCATTAAAAAGAGTTGTCTTACCGCTGTTCGGGTTACCCGCTAAAGCAATCTTGATTTCATTACTTGCCATGTTGTAATACGTTCCTTTCCTTTACTCTACTTCAACCATTTCGGCATCGGCTTTTCTTAAAGAGAGCTCATAACCTCTAACCGTAACCTCGACCGGGTCTCCTAAAGGTGCAACCTTGCGGACAAAGATCTCAACACCTTTCGTAATGCCCATGTCCATGATTCTGCGCTTTACGGCGCCTTCACCATTGAGCTTTACGACTTTTACTGTCTCGCCCACCTTAACCTGTCTTAATGTCCTCACTTTCGTGTTCCTCCTATATCATTATTTTCTTTGCTAATTCTTCGCTGACAGCGACACGGCTTTCCTTTACCTTCACTATCAGGTTCTCGCCGATCGCACTTACGACACTAACCTCACCGCCGACTGTGAAACCCATATCTTCCAGATGTTTCTTGATCTCAGGACTACCGCCGATCTTTCTGATGATCTGAGGCTGTCCGACTTCTGCATAAACGAGCGGCATCATAACCACACTCCTTGTCCGCGGGCCGGATGATCAGGCCACGCATGTAAAAATACAGTTAGACCTCGCTAACCGCTTACAAGTATAGTTAGCAACCGCTAACGAGTCAAGTGGACATATATGTAAAAATACTGATTTTTGTGTTGAAATTACGATTTATTTTTGGTAAGTTATTGCTAACTTTTTGGAAGGAGTTGTGCTTCATGGCAATATTGGAATCCGGCGAGATGTATGTTGAAACCATATATATACTGTCGTTGGAATCAGATAAAGTACGCGGAAAAGACATCAGTAATTATATGGGTTTCTCCAGACCTTCTGTCAGCCGGGCATTAAATTCTTTAAAAGAAAGAGGTCTGGTAAAAAAGGATAAGAACGGGAATATAATATTGACAGAAGGCGGTAAGATACTCGCAAAACATATACACGAACGCAACATACTGATTGCACGCCATTTTATGGATCTGGGTGTTGATGAACAAACAGCAAAAGATGATGCAAGACAGATCGAACGATTCCTAAGCGATACAACCTTCGAAGCGATCAGAGCTCATTTGATCAAAAACGCATAACTACGTTTTTACACCCGTTGAATTTTGCAAAACTTTTTATAGTCAGTTCCAACGCAGCATTCAGTTTCTTTGTCTGCCGGACACCTGGCTCCCACCATAAACCTTTGACCACAAGCACGCCTTCTTTACGATCAGGAACTGCTTCTATCCGTCCGACAAAACGGTCGCCGAATATGACAGGAAGTGTGTAATAACCGTATTTACGCTTTACCGCAGGCGTATAGATCTCCCACGAATACTGATAATCCCACAATGCAAGTATCAACGATTTATCCCACATTAGAGGATCAAGCGGTGCGATGAAAGACATTCTGGGCTTCAGATCGATATCGCCAGATATAACAGAACGCATAAGATACTCATCTTCAGAAATGTAATAAAAAGCCTGTTTGATCCCTTCAACATTTACAGAATGTAACTTTCCCTTGGCAGAAAGAGATTCAAGAACCATCTTCCGTCTTTCAGCATTTAGATCCAAACCGAGAAAAGCCGTGCTGTTCTTGTCCCAGAGAAGACCGACAGCACCTATTCTTCTCATCACACGCCATTCTGTGAATTCTTCTTCACTGCAACATGGATTATCAGCTTTCAGAACAGATACGGGAATGTGTCTTTCTGCAAGATCATAGTACTTCCTGCTTCCCTGTTTATGGTGAATGACAAGTTCACCGTCAGTATAAAGCTGTTCCAGAACCGATCGCGATGCAAGGGATTTGTTCTGCCAGTTTCCGCTCCAGTGCATCGAAGAATGCCAGAAGATCTCACCTTCTATAGGCAGCGTGTCACTTGATACGGGACCATTCTCCCTGATATGAGCAAGAGCCTTTCTCTCCAATGATGCAAGGCCCTTGAATGTTTTTCCGGACTTACGGCTTCTGTCCCTGTAAGACGAGAAATACGGCCAGTCCTCCAACGGCCAGATAGAAAGTTCCTTATCAGCATAATCAACGAGTTTCCGGTCTTCATATAAAAGTTCATAGAGCATGCTTTTAGAAAAGCCTTTTACCCGCGACTGTAAAGTGAGTTCGGCATTTTTGCCGCACACATCAACAGGATCGTACTGAATACATCCGGCCTGACGGACATACGAATATGCTCCGTCTTTGCCTTCAAATCTATAAGGACCTATAAGCCCCTGCTTGGCAAGGATGAACTGTCCGGCTTGCTGTCTGGTTATGATGTTCATTATTTGGTCATCTCTTTTTTGCGAACGTTTGTTCTTGATTATAGCATATATAATCTCTAAAACATCCGTTGATTTATGAGATATATGACACTTTTTCGCTGACTATACATAAGTGTAAACATCAGAGGCTTCCACTTACATTAATCATCAGTTGCGTTTCTGCTGCTTTAATTATATAAATATTTTTCTTCCAGAACTTGTCCGATCAATCTTACCGCTTCATCGACACCATTCTCAGTCTTTATCTTTTCGGAAATCGATACTGCATTCTGCTTCTTGACCGCATAAGAACTGTTCATCTCTTCTATAGCAGCCGTTAAAACAGACTCAGATAGATCCTTTGCATCAATATGCTTTGTTGCAACATCAAGTTTTTCGAGCTGCATTGCAAAGCTCAGCTGGTCAAGAACATGAGGGACCGGGATCGACGGGATTCCGTATATTAAGGATGAAGCGGAAGTTCCGAACCCACAGTGGTGAATTACAAACTTGCCATGTCTGAAGAGCCAGCTGTGAGGGACACTACCACAGGCTATCATGGTATCGGGGAGTTCATAATCTGCAAGTGTTTTCCGGAACCCCTGAATGACAGCCCTCGTGCCTGTTTTCTGAAATGCTTTAACAAACATATCAAGTTTTGCCCTGTCAGCTTCGTCTTCAAAAGACATTGCTCCCAATGCCAGAACAGCAGGGGCATCTCCGGCATTTATAAAGTTCAACAGTCTCTCATCCGGGATATGATCTTTTTCTTCTTCATACCAGTATCCGGTAATGATATTATTAGATTCCCAGTACGGACTTCTCTCAAGCACGAACTTACTGACAGGGATAAGATTAAACTTGTCAGACCTGATCTCATCGCCTGTCTTCATAGGCTTTAAGCCATATTGTCTGCGGATCTTGTCATATGGTTTATTGATCTGTTTGCCGATCATATTTCCCATGAGTTTGTCAGTAAATTTAACTGGTTTGTTTTTCTCCGGTATCATTTCCGTTTGAAGAGTAACATCGACTGTCGGAATACCCAGAACGCCTGCTTCAACTGCTCCCATCTTACTGTGGGTTACAACGATAAGGTCCTTTCCTTCGCTGAGCTTGTACACCTCACCTGAAGAGCCTTGAATTATCTTCATTATGAAATTCATGCATCTGACCATGCTGATCATTGCATTTGGAGACTTTCCTCGTATTACCGCAGCCTCTTCCTCTATATTTATATCCGGTCCGACCGGCTCGAAATGTATGCCGTATGACTCGATCAGATTCCTCCAGCAGGGGTGAGATGCTAAAGTCACATCATATCCTGCTTTAACAAGCCCTCTCGAAAGATAAATGTACGGCTGGACATCACCTCTGGTGCCCATTGTAAACATTGCGATCTTATTCATAGTATTTTTCCGTTCATCAGATCATGAACTTCTTTAACATAGGCCTTCTTGCGTTTTTCAGTAAGCTCACCGTTAAGAAGATACTTAAAAGTAAGCATGGTCATATACGCATGATACTGTCGAACGATCTGCTCTGCCTGACTTTCAGGAATAGCCCCCTGCGAAGCAAGTCTTTCAAATATTTTCATATAGATGTTATACGGATCGGTAAACATCGTCTTTTCATACAAAGCACGAATCTCTTCATTATGGAATTGCTCGATCATCATGAGCCTGATCATAAGATTGCAGAACGGATCGAAAAGATAGTTGTCCATCATATACGTATCCATTATTTTCGTGTTTGCTGCATCGCTCTTTTTAGGTTTCTTCAAAGGCGCTTCATCAATCTCGTCAATATGGCTCAACAGTCCGTCAATATGATCTTTGAATTTGACAACAAGCGAATCAAGAATATCTTCCTTGTTCTTGAAATGATAGTAAAGTGTACTCTCCTTTATTCCTACCTCTCCGCATATATCCCTGATCGAAACAGCCTCATATCCTCTTTCGGAGAACATGTGAATGGCAACATCCATTATCTTTTCCTTTGTAGTCATAAGCAGCCTCTCTAACAGTTGTTAGAGGGATTTTATCTAACAGTCGTTAGATTGTCAACAGGATATACTATTTACCAGAAGATCATCACCTCTTCTGACCAAAGAGATTCTTTCCTGTTTCATATGCTTTTTGAAGGTTCATATCCCAATTCTTTTCACGGAGCTTATTTTCTCGAGAAGTGTTGTCAAACACAATGAAATCAGTTTCTTTAGCGCGTCCGATCAACCGGTCGCCCAACATGACTTTCTTCATACTATCTAAAAGACCAAACGATTCAAGTCTTTCGACCGGATTGCCCGCAGAACAGAGTATTACTGCCTTATCGAGCACTTTCATCGTCTTCTCTCCATAGGCAAATCCGTAAGTCCAAACTCTGTCAAACCAACCAACAAGCATAGCGGGAGCCTCGGTCCAAAACACCGGATAGATTAAAGCGATAGCATCTGATGAATTGATCTTTTCCTGCTCTGCCAGAACATCACCCGCAACATCAGGCTTATCGCTGTAATATGCATCTCTCAGATATTCCTGTTCGGTCATCACAGGATCAAAACCCATCTTATAAAGATCAGACATAATATATTCGTTACCTGAATCCGTCACGCCTTTAATAAAAGCGTCGCGCATATTTCTGGTGAATGAATCGTCTGACGGATGACAATAAACAATAAAGACTTTCATTTGCAAATTATCCTCGTATTCTAAATGCTCGCTGATCTATCAGCATAAAACATCAGGATCATTATCCATCCATTCACGCTTCTTTTTAAGAAGGCGCAATATCTCTGTCTCGGAAAACGGTCTGAAATAATTCAGATCGATCCCTACATTTAAGCCGAAAGATTTCCACAGCCCCGTGCCTCTATGGGTATGGCCAAACAGATTAAGGCTCCCTTCTTTATGGTCTGTCGGACGGTGAATAAGATGAAAAGATTCTCCGCCAAACTCCACATCGCCTTCAGGAAGAAAGTCTGAAAAACCCTTGTCGATAACCGCGGTGCGCATTGCTTCAAAATCTCCGGCAAATACATCTGCAAGGATACGCTGCTCGTTATTACCCATGATCAGTATTACTTTCGGCTCTATTCTTCTGACTATTTCAAAAGCACTTATTTCCGAATGACATTGTGCATTATAGTTGATCCAGTCACCAAGAACATACAGCACATCATCTTTTGATGCCACTGCATTCACATTGTTTACGAACGCGTCCTCCATTTCCTTTATGTTTTCAAAAGGACGTGCTTCGCGCTCGATTATCTCTTCTTCTCCAAAATGCAGATCTGCTGTAAAGAAATACATGACTCTTCCTTTTTCTGATCAGCCGTTAATAATGACAGGACCTCTTATTACAGATCCAGATGCCAGACGAACTGAACCTCATCCGCTATATCAGGTTCTGAATCGTATGCATTCATATCGACCTTTGACAGCATTGCGCCCTGCTTTCTGTAAAACTTACAGGCTGCCACGTTATTGTTCTGACACTCTATGATCATTAATCTGTATCCGTCTGCTTTTGCTGCTTTAATACCCATATCAAGCATTTGCTGCCCTATTCCTTTATGTTTATATTCATCAGCAACACGGATATCCCACAAAACACAGGCGTCAGTTCTTCCGCCAAGCATATCCACACCTTTCGTAGTACCTGCAACCGTCATAGCACCAACGGGAGTATCCCCGTCAAAAGCCATATAGAATCGCCAAGTGGATATATCGAACATCTTCTCATATTCTGTAGCCCGTTCGTATTTACTCAAGTCTTTCACACAAGGAGTAACAGGCATTTCCTCGAATACAAGACCGCCAAGTCCATTATTGATCCTTGCAACACGGTATTCAGATCTGACATCCACATTCATGGAAACCTGATCATATAACGCGAAACAGCTCTTATCCATCTCCTTGATTTCATACAATTGACTATTCATTGTTTCCCACTTTTGATAAACACCTATTATCCTCTCCAAACACTTACATAAGATTATGACATTATAGCATGTCATAATGATATATTTTTCACGGATATTAATATGCTGTTGTTTCATCCGGACAAACCGGGATTTGTAGTATATAAACTATAGTTGCTTAACCATCAGAAATGAATCCGCCGTGCTTCCGTCCTTATATCTCATGCTGTTCGGAAGCTGTCCGTACTTAACAAATCCGAGTGATTCATACAGGTGTATGGCTCCGGTGTTTTCTGTTACAACTTCCAGCTCAGCCTGAGAGTATCCGGTCTTCCTGGCAACATCCAATATCGTTTCGAGCATCAACCGACCAATACCTCTGCCACAGTATTCTTTATATAGAGCGATCGCAATATTGCATCTGTGCTTGTATCTCACAGAGGTGCCGACACTCATCAGCGATACGTTTCCAATATGTTTGCCGTTCTCAAAAGCCAACAAAAGAAGCTCTCTTTCAGAGTCTTCTTTTCTGATTATGATCTCTTTTTCCTGCTCAAGACTTAAAGTGATCTCCTCGGGCTCACATATAAGGTACGGTGACTCTGCATTAGTCACCTTTAAATATGTTATGAGTGCTTCAGCATCCTGAACTTCAGCACTCCGGAGTTCAATGTCATTACCATTCTTATCTTTAACTGCTATGCTTTTATACTTCATTATCCTAATTCCTTTCCGGTTATACCGTAAGTTCTATCCGTTTGTTTTTACTGCAATAATGCAGCTTTCATAAAAACCGTCTCCAGTCGTGCGAGGTCCGCCAGATAACTCATAGCCGTTACTCTTTATGTGAAAAGATTAACTGTTATCATAATACATTATGACAGCACAAAATGACCGGGCACAAATAGTAAAGCACCCGGTCTTTTGTATCCTTAAAATGCGAATAATGTGTCTATTTCAATGGATCTTTTTCGTTTCTAACACTTTCGTGTTTGGGGATTTCTGTTTATCTGGCGGCGTGATGCAAAATTCCAGATTTCGATCCCCTGCATAAAAAGTGTGGATATCATGAAGCCCGCCATAAGCATGCGCTGTGTTACCGCTATGTGCAATAAGTGCAATGAGCATATTTTCACCCGAGCAGAAAACTGTTCTGGATAATGAAACTATATATAGCCATAACAATGTAGAAAAGCATCGGGATCGAGAGAATGGCAAGGATCGCTAGCACGATCAGCACGATCTTCGCAGCTGAAACCGGTCTGTCACAAAGGCCTCTGTTGTCATGGCCGCTCGCCACCACATAATAGATCTTGCCTTTGTATTTGCATGCAGCAAGCCAGATAGGGAACAGAAAATACCTGAACTTAATGTTGCCGTATTCTGTCGAGATCTTCAGATCGTTATAGCAGTCTGCACGTTCATTGACACATGCGGCATGCTCGATCTTTTTCCTGATCGTGGGTTTTAACATTTCCCATGCTTCATCCATGCCGATCGTGTATTTTTCCGCTGCAAATCCTGCCAAAGCATCAGGTGTATAGGGCAATATCTCATCGGTTCTGAAATTAACGACCTGATTAAGCTTCTTATTACTGATAAAGCGTCTGCTTCCGCCTATACAAACATCGTTAATGAGCTTATCGACAATACCGTTACGGTTATACCATTTGGTATCCCTGCGTATTCCGTCTCCGGTGTTATATTCTGTCGTATATCCGAAATTGCCTTTATACGTCGAAAAAGTATCTGCCGTAAATGTCCAGAAAGGTACATAAACACCTACAAGGTTACCAAGCACTTTTCCTTTTCTGAAGCTCTCGGGAGACCAGAACGCGAACTTATTCCATTTGTAGTAATTTTTCTCAACATCTTCCCTGGTCGTCGTAAAAGGGATTATTCCGCCCGGTGCTATACCGCTGTTCATTTCGCCTGCAGTGAGAATAATGGCAGATCCGCAATAAGGACACATGGCAGACATCTGGTCGGAGTCATACAGCATTTCCGCACCACATTGCTTACAGGTAACAAGCCTTCGCGTTGTACCCCAGTCAGTTACCGCATCTCTGGCCACGGAATTGAAGTCTTGCTCACCCACGACAACCTCTTCCTCAGGTCTGTGAAGAGGCTTCACGGACCCGCAGAAATCACATACAAGGCCATAGGAAGCTACATCATACCTCATCGTACCGCCGCAATTATTGCATTTCATTATAAATCCTCCTGTTACCCTCAGATTTCCATCCGGCCAAGTATTCCCGGTAATGATCTACAGAATATAATCATATGTAATCTACATAATAAGTTGAAGATACTTCGGTTCCTATGCTCTTGCATACAAAAACGATGTCATCATATTCTTCAAAATCTATATTATCCAGCACCTCAGAAGCCTGATCATATCTTGTCTTTACATAGTCTTCCCACTCGATATTAATTATCTCATAGCCTTCTTTTTCAAGGATCTCCCGTGAATAATAAAGCAGCGGCCGGTCTTTGTTATATCCGGCACCGGGAAAGATAACAGCGAGTTTCTTTCCGCTGTTATCTTTCAATGCCTGAAAAGAAACATCGTGTTTACAGAAACTCATCCCCATGACAAGCACAAATGCAAAAATCAAAGTAATTATTCTTCTCATGATAATAGTTTTGTTAACCGGCATTTAAACTCTCAAGCAATAAAACTCAAATAAAGGGATTATCGTTAACTGTTATGAACCTGACAGTATTATCATCATTAAGTTAATACGAATATCAGTTATTCCACATACATGACCGTCTCAAGATCATCAAAACCATAATGTCTGAATGCGATTCTGTAGTCAGGATGCATCTCGAGAACGAGGTCTGCTAATGTAACAAAGTCTTCGAACTTATGGTAGACGGAAATTGCCATTCTGGGACGGTTTTCCATGATAATCTTACGGGCACCGAGCAAAGCTTCATACTCCGCACCCTCAATATCCATTTTTATATAAGTAATTCTTTTGCCCGCAAGCACATCATCTAGTGCAACAGTCTCAATCTCTGTAACACCTTCGAAGTTCCTTTTCTCAGCCTCTTCTCTGCTGATGATACAGGAAGTTTCAAAAGCATCTGCAGCAAAATATACTTTCTTATTCACATCAGCAGTTCCGTAGGGATAGAGGTCACATTTCCCGAGCGGCTCGAGAAGTTTCCTGCTTCGCTCATAATTCTCAGGATCAGCTTCGAAGGAATAGATGTGGTCAAATCCCTTTGTGCCGCACCAGCCTGCAAAGTTGTAACAGGTTGCCCCGTCAAAACAACCGCAGTCTACAAAGACCTCATTTTCCTTTGCCTCAAAATAATCGAAATACTGTCCCTGGTTATTGCGCCAGTCGAAGATCCCTCCGATGATATTTGTTTCGCTTATTCCGATATCATCAATTAGACGCTTTCTGATCTCGTCAGCTACAGGCTTTACCGGATAAGAGACAACAATTGTCATACCATCATAAATCTCTTTATTCTCAGAAAGCTCTTTATCGGTAATTACCTTGATCCCGGTCTCGGGATCAACAGGTCCTTTGCTCTCGTCCGGATCAATGAACGCATCAACGATCACACCAAAACCCTTAAATCTTCCGGCAAGATAATGACCCGCAACACCTGCACCGTAGATCATGCAGTGCGAACCTTTTTGGATCTTCTCAACATAGACCTGCATGTCGCTGTTCAGGTTCCTGTATTTTGACTCAAGTCCTGTAATATATCCTAAATCTCCCGTGGAAGCGTATAACCTCCTGGCCTCGAAGATCATTTTTGATATCTCATCGTTAAGATGCGCATATACGCATTCTGCCATCTCCTGAAAACGGGAATCCATATTACCGGATTCCCTCAGTGCTTTCTGCTTTTCAGCGGCCTTATCTGAACCATATTCAATTCTCTTTTCATATACACTCATTCCTTTTATCCTCACTAGTTACAAACTGATTATTTTACTCCGGCTTCGAGTATCTCTATACTCGGCGCATCACAGTCTATCTCCATCAATGCACCTGTAGGAAGAACAGTCATAGGTGTTCTGTGAATGTAATCAACATTTTCCAATATGACCATATCAGGTCTGTGAACTTCCTTACATATAACCTTTATAAGCGTTTCCTCATCGACCTCATCAAGAGGACCTGTAATCACTGCTTTAGCCTTATCAAATGCTCCGGCCGCTGCAAATGCGCGAAGTTCATGTAAACCGGCAACTGTAACTCCGTAAATACTTCCGTGTTCCAATGCAATAATGGAATCCTCCCACATATCGGGACCCGGGAAAAATTTAGTACCCATTATCTGCCAAAGAGGGCCTCCGCAAACCGGAACAATATGTCCTCTGACTTTTCCGGATCCCTGCAACACCTTGTAGCCTGTGCCTTTTTCCCAGGGAATCGGATCTTTCAGATCTTCAATCTCATCATTATCCGGAAAACGTTCATATTGCACTTCTTTCTGTCCCTCTTTGATCGTGTAAGTGGTATTCCAATCGATTGGAGTGTTCTTTTCCGAAGGTTTGATCTCACCTATTATCTCATTTGAAAACAATGTCCTTCTGATTGCCGCTTCCGTATACTCATCAAGTTTCCCGGGTTGAGCAATCGGTGTCAGAACAGTAGGACCATAATAGGCACGGACACCTGCATATGCAAAAACAGACATCCATGTTGCAATATCTGAAAAACCCATAAACACCTTTGGATGATCATGAATGACCTGCGGATCTATATACGGAAGCACACGATATGAATCATCCCCACCCTGATTACAGATAATCCCTTTGATGGAATCATCCTTCAAAGCCCACATAAGATCCTCGGCTCTTTTCTCGGGGTGCTCATAAAGATACCCGCTCCCTTTAAGCGCATTAGGAGAGTCAACCACTTTTACATTAAAGATCTTTTCAAATCTCCTTTTACCCAGCATATATCTTGGAAGCATATCTTCATCGCCGGCGCGGCCACCGGAGATCGAAATAAAAGCAATTTTATCACCCTCGTTCAATTTTGCAGGAATTATAAGATCTTTCATTTTGCTTCCTCACTATCAAATATCTTTCATCTGTTCATATGTGATCCCGTATTTTTCAGCGATATTTCTGGCATAGGATCCGGTATCCGGAATACTGCGTTTTACCTTGAAAGTATTCTTATCATCCCTCATTTCCATAACGATACTGATAATATCACTGCTGCCATCCCAGGTGTTCATCTCAGGAATAGCCGCGGCAAGTTCATGAATATGTGTGTTGAAAACAACATACGAACCTTTTTCCTTGAGAATACGGAGAAGATCCTTTGCCAGAAATAATGCATCTGCCGCAGATGTAGTTGAAAATGTTTCATTAAAGAGTATCAATGTTTTATCGTCGGCTTCCTTAACGATCTCTCTGATCCTTACAGCTTCCTCACCCAGTCTTCCGTAGTTGATCGTCATATTCTCGTCGATTGGGAAATGAGTAAGGATATTAGCAAACGGAAGTCCGCTGCAGGAGTCTGCTGTTATGAACATACCCAGTGAAGTCATCACCGATAAGAGACCCAACCCCTGCTCGAGTATTGTTTTTCCGCCACGATTAGGTCCGGTAAGGATATATATCTTCTCTTTGTCATTAAATACAAAATCATTCTTAACGATCTCTTCCTGCTTGTTTATCACGAGCCGGATGTTGTATAAGCCTTTGATATCAAGGCCTTTCGCTCCTTTTATTTCAGGAAACACAGTATTGCAATTGCGAGCTTCAAGTTTCTTGCCCAAAGAAACGACATTCAGATAGAAAACAAGTCCGTTATATAAATTTGTCAGGATGCGTGAATCGTACTTGGAGTGCTTTCTGATAAGCTGTTTGATCTCACCGAAATGCCTTCCGAGATGCTTTTTCATATGAGGCGTCATGGCTACCAGTAAAGGATCCTGATATTTATAATTGTTAAAAGGGTTCTTTATCTTTGATCCTACAGCCATATCCATGATCGTATAACCGGATATCGGCTTGTAGTCGACAAATTCAATAGCTGAAACATTCTCGATCTCCATGTCGGATGTCAGCGTTACGCCGATAACAGCACCTTTTGCCATTGAAAGATCATTATGGATCTTCTCGATATCGGGCTTGACCGATTTAAACTCCTCATCTTCAACTATCGCACGAAGAGAGCTCCGGAGATTTAGAAACCCCTCAGATTTTATGTCAGAATCACTCAATGCTTTATATATGCTCTCGATTACTTTGACATAAACCTTAAGTTCTCTAAGGGTTTCAAGAAGTGATGCCAGAGAATTATCCCGGTCATGGATACTCTTGGCACCGTTGCCATAGTATTTGAGGATCTTAATATCAGAGAGTTCTTTTCGAAGCGTATCGAACAGGTTGTCATTGGCAAGCAGATCTTTAATGATATCCTGCCTATAGATCATGTCATCCGGATCAAGCGGGATCTTAGCCATAATATCACGGAGGATGCCGCGTTCCTCTTCATCTGAAGTCATATAATCGATGACTTCGCTAAGAGCAATATCCTTCAATGTCTCATCAGACAACAAGCGGTATTTATTATCCCCGCTGTTCTTATAAAGAATATCGATCACAACACTATTGTTTTCCTGCAAAGTTGTATTAATCATAGTCCGGTCAGTTGATCAGATTTCCCCTTCAGTAAAAAATTATATAACAGATAGTAACTATTAAGAAATCAACCAGTTAGAATTATTAGCACGAAAACAAGGAAAATCAGCACAGACCTTTCATCTGCTTCTGATATTCAGATGCTGTCATGCCCGTGTGTTTCTTAAAAACCTTAGAGAAATAGTTGGTATCACGGTAACCGCAGATATTGCTGATCTCACTGACCGAATGATCGGTAAACTGCAAAAGCTTATTGGCATACTTCATTCTGAGCTGTTCGAGATAAGTCATGCACGACATGGACTTCTCTTTGTTAAACGCATCATTCAGGGTATTCTTATTGACTGAAAACGCCTTCAGGATATCGTTAAGCGTAATGTCATTCCCGATATTAACCCACATATATCTTGCAACCTTTGCCACCAAAGGGTCTTTGTAGATGTCATCCTGCCTGTTGTCCCTGTTGAAGTCAGCCGTAGCAGTAAAAAGCAGCGAAAACATGAGCTGTCTTACGCGCAGCACCCAGAAGTTATCCGGCTGAGAATCAAGTTCAGCCTTAAGCCGTTGACACAATCTCACAGCAACGGCAAACTCCTGCTCCGTAAGCGAATAATATACAACATTTCTATTGTGCCAGTTAAATTCCAGCAGCAATAAGGCATCCTGAAAGATGGAATCCGTATAATCCTTCTCAAATTCAGCGCAGTTTCCTTTGAGCGCAGCATACATTCTCTCCTCCGGACTCATCTGATCACCGTTTTTAACAGATGCTAAGAATTTCTCGTATTTGCCGGAGTTGATTGCTTCTATTGTGAATTCTTCTCTGATAAAAGTAGGCTTGAAAAAGACCGTACAAGTCTTTACTCCGCTCTCTGACACGATCTTAAGGTTAGCCTTTTCATTAACAGCCATCGCAGCAGGAGCAGTTATTACCCTGTATTCACCGTCTTCTTCGACAACAAAAGAGCCGGCTTCAACCAGCACGGCTTTATAAGTCGCTGAATCATTGATGTAATTTGAAAAGCCCTGTGTCTCATCGTAGAAAACATCTATGGCACAGTTCATTTCAGGTCTTTTGCTCTTAGTCTTTAATTCCATTAACTAAATTATAGTTGGTTTTATTCCGGATATCACTTTCCTTCATGGAAACTGGTAAACGCACCCGATTCTGCTTCCGGCATACCATACTTCTCTTTTGCATCAGATATCGCCTTGATCATAAAGCTCATGTTTCTTGCCAGATTGCGCATGGTCTGAAGTCCTTCAGCATCTTTCTTTGCATCCTCTGCAGTAAAACCATGAACCATATTCCAGTATGTGCTTGTAGCTATTGCCATTCCGCTAATCGAAAAATACTTGTTCATGACATCAAAAGAAGCAGTGTTGCCGCCTCTTCTCGCGCTTACGACAGCAGCACCCACCTTCATGTGTTTCGGAAACGATGTGCTGTACATTAACCTGTCCATAAAGGAGATCAGCGTTCCGTTAGGTGAAGCGTAATAGACGGGGCTCCCTATCACAAGTCCGTCTGCTTCTTCGAATTTGCTTGCAGCCTCATTAACGGGATCATCATCAAAAACACATTTTCCGGCTCTCTGACATCCGCCGCACGCTATACAGCCACGGACAGCTTTATTTCCGATATGGATCAGTTCGGTCTCGATACCTTCTTCATTGAACACTCTGATCATTTCATCAAGTGCAGCCCATGTGCATCCCTTTGCATGCGGGCTTCCGTTTATCAATAATACTTTTGCCATGATGAACCCTCCGTTTCTATCTTCATGTACCTAAATTCTCCCAATCGATCTTATCATTCTTGTAAAAGAATTCTCTCAATAATAATGATAGATTCCTCATGTTCGCCTATCATCTCTACTGAAACCTTCTTTACTGTAGTCTGAAATCTGTCATCTATATTGCTACTCTAAAGTTAGGTAGAAAAGGTAACAGCCCGTTATACTTCTACCCTCTTGTTATCTAAGCTACAATCAGGAAAGGTAATGGACTGACGCCGAATTATATTGGATTCCCACATCCGTTCAGGAAACCGTCATCCATCCTTCCTGTTGTAGCGTTCGTTTCAGCGGGTTGAATCATCTGTGAAGGTGCATTCGCGTCACCAAGCAATTTGAATCGGTAACAGGTAAAGATGGTTCTTCCATTACACTTTCACCAAAAGGAGCAGTTGCTTATGTCAAACACCACTCGTTTCAGTGTTGGGATTGACATCTCCAAAGGGAAAAGCATAGTTGCTGTAATTAATCCCTTCGGAGATATTGTCAAATCTCCATTTGAAATCCGCCACACATCAAGTGACCTTAAGAAGCTTACCGGGCTGCTAAAATCACTTGATGGCGAGACCAGAATCGTTATGGAATATACGGGAACATACTACCAACCCGTAGCCAGGCTCCTAAGCGAATCCGGTCTTTTTGTAAGCGTTGTTCATGCTAAGATCCTTCACGATTTTACGAACAACTCTATACGAAGAATTAAAACAGATAAGGCAGACGCTGTAAAGATTGCAAACTATGGTTTGCTACATTGGGATTCTCTGAAATGTTATTCGATAGAAGACGATACACGACTTCTTCTTAAGAGTGCCAATCGGCAATACTATTACTTCTTGAAACAATATGTTGCAGCAAAGAACAATCTGATTGCTGTTATAGATCAAACCTGTCCTGGCTTGAACGATCTGTTTACAAGCCCCAGACGCGAAGACGGCCACATAAAATGGGTAGATGTCGCCATCCGTTTTTGGCACTGCGAATATATAACTGGATTCTCTCTGAATAAGTTCACCGAGTTGTACAACGACTGGTGTAAGAAGAATAAATATATCGGCAGTAATTCCAAAGCAGAAGAACTCTATCAGATGGCCAAAGAATGCGTCCCGACATTACCAAAGAACGAATCTACCAGGTATATAGTTAGACAAGCTGCAGAACACCTTCTGACGCTTTCTGAGACGCTTGGCGCACTTCAGAAAGAAATGGTATATCTTGCAGAACAGCTGCCAGAATATCCCATTGTAATGAGCTTTACGGGCGTTGGCAGAATACTTGGTCCACAGCTTATGGCCGAAATAGGTGATGTTCGTCGTTTTTATAAGAGGTCCTGTCTTATTGCATTCGCAGGAGTCGATGCACCTCCGTTCCAATCCGGCAAGTTTGATTCAAAGAACAGGCACATTTCCAAGAAAGGATCATGTGAATTGAGAAAAACACTGTTTCAGGTAGTGACAGTGTTACTGCAAAATACGCTAGTATATGATCCGGTATATCAATTTATAGATCGAAAGCGTCAAGAAGGAAAACCATATTACGTGTACATGGTCGCCGGCTGCAACAAATTCTTGCGCATTTACTATGCTCGTGTAAAAGAATACCTGGCAGCACAAGAAGCAGCATGATTGTGGTTACTTCATAAAAAAGCGA
>JAIKWL010000037.1 GCA_024684815.1 Saccharofermentans sp.
AGGCGGCACTTCACAGCCTGCAACCGAGACAATGGCTTACACAATGGGCCAGTTCGGTTACGATTCAGGCCTTGATATGGACAAGCTCAAGGAGATCGCTGATTTCTTCGTACCCGTAAGAAAGAAGTTCCTCGACAACGGAACACTCAACCCCACAGTCATGGGCATCAAGGCTGACATCCTCAAGTATCAGGTTCCGGGCGGAATGCTCTCCAACATGATCGCTAATCTTAAGGATATGAAAGCTCTCGACAAGTTCGATGCAGCTTTGGCTGAGATCCCCGCAGTCCGTAAGGACATGGGTTATCCCCCGCTCGTTACTCCTCTTTCACAGATGGTAGGTAACCAGGCAGTCCAGAATGTCCTTCTGGGCGAAAGATATAAGAACATCTCCAAGGAGATCAAGGCTTATCTCCGCGGCGAATACGGCAGAGCACCCGGTGAAGTTAACCAGGAACTCATTGACAGATGCTGGAAGCCCGAAGAACTCGTTCAGGGCAGATACGCAGACTCCCTTGAGCCCGCTTTTGAGAAGACAAAGGCAGAGCTCGGCGACAGAGCAAGATCTGACGAGGACGTTCTCTCTTACATCGCTTTCCCTCAGGTTGCAGAGAAATTCTTCGCTGCACGTGAAGAGAAGGAATCCAACACCGTTAACTACACCATCGAGAAGAAGGAGGATTAATGATGAATCCTGTTATTCAGTTGGCTGTAGAACGCGGACAGCACCTCACAACAGCTGAGATGTTCATGAATGCCGGCATCGTTATTCTTGTGGTATTTGCGGTACTTTTCCTTATGTACGTTCTTATTTCCATCTCGGGCAAGATCATTGCAGCGATCACAAAGTCCGGCAAGAAGGAAGCACCCGCAACCGCAGCTCCCGCAGTTGCAGCACCCGCTGCTGCAGTTTCCGAAGAAGAGTTCTCTTCCGGATCACTGAAACTTAAGGACTGCGACGAGAAGACAGCCGCCATGATCATGGCAATCGTTGCTGATGACACCGGAATCCCGCTTTCTGAGCTCGTATTCAAGTCCATCAAGCTGGTCGAAAAGAAGTAAAGGAGAAAGTCCATGATTTATAACGTAACTATCAACGATAAAGTATATGAGGTAGAAGTTGAGAAAGGCAAAGCCAATCTCATCAGGACAACAGCTGTAGCTGCTGCTCCTGCTGCCGCACCCGCACCTGCTGCCGCTCCCGCTGCAGCTCCTGCTCCTGCCGCTGCTCCCGCACCTGCTGCTGCAGCTGCCGCAGGCACAACACCCGTTAACTCACCGATGCCCGGTACGATCCTTGATATCAAGGTATCCGTCGGTCAGGCTGTTAAGGAAGGCGAACTCGTCTGCATCCTCGAGGCTATGAAGATGGAAAACGAGATCTACGCTCCTTGCTCCGGTTCCATCGCTCAGGTCCTCGTAACAAAGGGCCAGTCAGTTGACACCGGCACACCCTTGGTATCTATTTCTTAATCAGGGGGTATAAGGGTAATGTTAGAAGTATTAAAAAATCTGTGGGAGACATCAGGCATTGCCACTATGACGTGGCAGCAGGGCGTAATGATCCTTGTCTCGTTCCTCCTGTTGTATCTCGCAATCAAAAAACAGTTTGAGCCTTTGCTCTTACTCCCTATAGCATTCGGCATGCTCCTTACCAATCTCCCGTGGCCCGGCGGCGGAATCTTCCACCCCGAATGGTTCGACGGTGAGATCAACTGGGCAGCATTAGGCGGAGGCGGTGAATCGGATCCCGGTCTTTTCGACTTCCTGTATATCGGCGTTAAGATGGACATCTTCCCCTGCCTTATCTTTATGGCAGTAGGCGCCATGACAGACTTCGGACCCCTGATCTCCAGACCTTCGTCCTTCTTTATGGGCGCAGGTGCCCAGTTCGGTATCTCCGCTGCTTTCATTCTTGCCTGTGTCTTCGGTTTTGATCCCCAGGGCGCAGCTTCCATCGGAATCATCGGCGGTGCAGACGGCCCGACTGCTATCTATCTCACATCCAAGCTCGCACCTGAGCTCCTTGGCGGTATCGCAATCGCAGCATATTCATATATGGCTTTGATCCCTATGATCCAGCCGCCTATCATGAAGCTGTTTACGAACAAGAAGATGCGTCAGGTCAAGATGGAACAGTCCAGACCTGTCTCCAAGGCAGAGAAGATCTGCTTCCCTATCATCGTCACAGTTGTCTGCGTTCTGATCCTTCCTTCTGTTGCACCTCTTCTGGGCTGCCTCATGCTCGGTAACCTCTTCAGAGAATCAGGTGTTACAGACCGTCTTTCCGATACAGCACAGAACGCTATGTGCAACATCGTAACCATCATGCTCGGAACTTCCGTCGGTGCTACGGCAGTCGGCGCAAGATTCCTCAAACTTGAGACTCTCCTCATCATCGGCATCGGCCTCCTCGCTTTCGCTTTCGCAACAGTCGGCGGCCTCCTGATCGGCGATCTCATGTATGTCCTTTCAAAGGGCAAAATCAATCCTCTCATCGGCGCAGCAGGCGTTTCCGCCGTTCCTATGGCAGCACGTGTTGCTTCCAAGGTCGGTCAGAAGGAGAATCCTTCCAACTTCCTGCTCATGCACGCCATGGGTCCGAACGTAGCAGGCGTTATCGGTTCAGCAGTTGCTGCAGGAATCCTGCTCACACTCTTCGGCTAAGCCGGATAAATAACCAAAACCAAAAGAGGCTGTGCCAATCCGGTGCAGCCTCTTTATTTTGTTTCTTATAATGCACACCCTTCACGAAACAGATACCTCTCTTCTAACAATAACAGGATCAGCATTTGTACACTCTTAATGTAGTTATTTATTTGTTTTTTCTTTACTGCCTGAAACAGCGTTTTTTCGTCTTTGGGGCTTGTCGTTTTTGTCGGATTTGTTTACACAAAACCGACAAAGCAGGGGCTTATAATCGCGGTATGGAAATCATAGACAAATACATACCCAGAGAGTATCTGGCATTGAAGATCAATTATTGCAGGCAACGACTTGATGAGCTGCCCGAGTTTTCGATGCTTGAGCATAATATAAATGGAGTATCAAGAAAGATAATAAGAGTGGATTCGCACAGATATTTCATAGATAGCCGGTCTGGAGAAAGGGCTCTCAACCTCTTACAGGAACGTGAAGAAATAGAAGCACAACTTAAGATCTATGAGGCAATTTGGAATATCAACTTTAAAGGAAAACCTCTTCCTGAATGCAAACCTTGCCAAATAAAACGATATTTGTCCATAGGTCCGAAGCAACAGGTTCTTTTGAATAAGGACTATTTCGACAGTCTGAAAAATGATGACAATAAAAAATACGCCAAGTATAAAAACAATTTTTTCAATGGCATCTACTACCGTTCAGCAACAGAAAAAGATATTGCGATTTACTATACTGAGATGGGAATACCTTTCAAATACGAGCCATCTGTCACTATTCTAGGCTTGGATAAGCCAATAAACCCTGACTTTGCTTTATATATCGAGGAGCTCGATTCCTGTAAGTTCCACGAGCATTTGGGAATGAAAGAATATGCTGACTATCAAAAGAATACAAAGATTAAGTACAGTAATTATATTGGTGCAGGATTGGTTCCTGAGCTCGATATTATCTACACACATGATAAAGAAGACGTGCCTTTTGATATAAGATATCTTTCCGCAAAACTAAACAGCGCTGTTTATGGTTCGATTATTTGCCGGGATCCATAGAAAACTCGATTGACAAATAATTGACGAAAAACGCCCCAAATCGTCACAGAAATCGTCAAAAACACGCCGTGCCCATATAATTGTGTAAATTCAAAATAAAGAGCCAAGTGGCTTAACCTTGTATAATTTTAATTGCGACAAAAAATCAAGGAGGTTAAGTACATGGCTCAACTGAATATTACTTTAAATCACGAGGAAATACTA
>JAIKWL010000040.1 GCA_024684815.1 Saccharofermentans sp.
GAGGCTTCGAATCTTGCATCGATCACCGCTTTCTCTTTTGGAGACACTCTGAAGTTCACAATGATATTACGTAGCCGATTATGCTCGTTCTTCTTTTTCTTTACCTTCCTACGAGATGGTTTTTGTGTTTCTCTCTTATAAATCTTCGTCATCGTTTTTCTCCTCGCTCGTAAACTCTCTATCCAATCGAGCTGCCATCTGAGTTTGTACGGAAGGATAAAGATGTGAATAACGTTCAGTTATGGTCCCACTTTCATGACCAAGTCTTTCAGCTATCTGTATTGGTGAGTATCCAAGTTGGATAAGAAGTGCACAGCTTGAGTGTCTCAGATCATGTATTCGGATTCGCTTTACACCGGCAGCTGCTGATCCTCGATCCATTTCATTATGGAGATAGTATTTCGATACCTGAAACAAACGGCTCTTGGGATCAAGTTTGTAAATTGATTCGAAGTAATCCTCCATCTCGTCACAGATAAACTGCGGAAGACTTATCGTTCGGTTACTTTTTTCTGTTTTAGGTGTCGTGATCATTTCCTCGCCATTAACGACCTGATAATTCTTGTTGATACGGAGAGTCTTTTTCTCGAGATCAAAATCTTCTCTTGTCAGTGCCAAAAGCTCACCGCATCGTATGCCTGTCCAGAAAAGGAGCTGAAAACAATAGTATGAGATAGGTTTATCCTTCATTGTCTCTATAAACTTCAGATACTCTTCCTTAGTCCAGAAGAGCATCTCTTGTGCATTTGTTTTACCCATTTTCTTGAAGGCATAGCACGGGTTTTTGGGAAGATCATAATACTTAACTGCATGATTAAATATCGCGTTCAGCTGATTATTTATCGTTCTAAGATATGTATCTGTGTAGCCCTTCCCTTCATCATCTCGCTTCATGAGAAGTTCATTCTGCCATTGCAGTATGTGTGTCGGAGAAATCTCAGACAGAGAAAGTTTACTGAAGTATGGTCTGATGTGCTTGTTTATGATTTGTTCCTTATTGGCAAAAGTGGTCTTCTTAAGCTGCGGCTTCATTTCATCCATATAGATGTCGATGAATTCATTAAAGCCCATTTTGATGTCTTTAGTTTGTTTAGCGAGAAAGTTATGTTCGTATTGAACCGCTTCGTGCTTTGTTGCAAAGCCTCGCTTTTGGTGGCGGATTCTTTCTCCTCGCCAGTCGGTGTAATAGAAAACCACTTGCCAGGCGTTACCCTTATAAACGCCCCATTTATCCTTGAAGACTGCCATTTTATCACCTCCTCTCAGTCATACACTTGCCGATAAGTTCGACTGTTTTTCTGGTAAGCTTGCCGTCATAAAGTTCCTGGTCTTTTGCTATAGCATCCTGAACGTTCTTAGGAAGGATATTAAATACCTCGTCATAGAAAGTAAGACCATCGCCGAACTGGTCTTTCGGATCCACGAGAGAGTGACTATACCAACCTTTGATAAGATTCTTCCAGTTTCTTATCGGCTGGCCTTTTATCATTCCTTCTCCGTTTATGTAATAGTAATTTATGAAGGCTTCGGCTTCGCTCTCAGGAAGGTCTATACCCGTCTTCTTGGCTTCTTTAATGACTTCTGAAACAGATGGAGTATTTGTATTGCCTTGGCTTGCCTTAACAATCTCAAACTCATTATCAAAGTCATTGTCATTATCATTATCATTGTCATAGGCATATTCATTATCACTATGCGAATGCAATGCGTTCGCATGCGTTTGCATACCGTCTGCATGCGGATGCATATCATCCGCATTTTCCCAACGGACTTCGGCTGCTTTCTTATTCTTTTCGCATTTGGCGTGATATAAGGCGATATCCTTCCGCATTACCTGCGAAATAGCCTCATAAGCGATTTTGACCTTATCATCGGTAACGTTGGGTTCGTTACCATCTGCAAGGTCAAACATCGCAGTAAGGAGTTCTTTAACCTGATCGGATTTGTCGAGCAGGTCGAAGTAGCTTCTCCACGAGGAGTAAACTACAAATGATTTTTTGTTGTTCATGTTATGTCCTTTCTAATGTTGATAATTACGCAGAAAGGCCATATAATTTATTTGTCGGAATAATTATGTACCTTTGGTGCGTATGTGCCTCTCTTCGGAGAGGCTTATTCTTTGGCAGATAACATCAGCGCTTCTTCGTACCACTTGCGGTTTACCTTACCGGAAATAATAATCGCTCTAGGGTACTGTTCCTTTAACTGCTTGTTGAGATCCTTTATTACCCCGTACGCTTTTGCGCGGGATACTCCGAGATCGCTCTGAACCTCTGCTACGGTTGCAAACAGTGAAGAATTTCTCTGGTCCATCATGGTTTCGTCCTCCTTTCATGTTTGTTTATGGTCAATTCGCCATAATTTTATGTTGACTACATGCTACATCGTTATATATCGCCTGTCAATAGTGTTCGCCATATTTTTATTGCGATATTGTCCAGAATATGTATATTTTTCGTTCGAATGTGGTAAAATGTGGTCGTTAATCCTATTGATAACCGATGGAGGACAACACATGAATCTGGGTGACAAAATCAAGAAATACCGTGTTCTCAGGGGTCTTACACAGACTAAATTAGGAGAAATGGTCGGTTTCTCAAGGACAACCGCTAACTCACGAATCAGAAAATATGAGACAAATGAGATGGCACCCAAAGCAGATATCAGGCAGAAACTGGCTGATGCTCTGAATGTTGATATGTCCGCATTGTCAGACATAGATGTACAGTCTGAAGAAGATATTATGCAGGTCTTGTTCCTGTTAGAAGAGACTCAGGATATGGAGATTGTTCGTAACGGCAATAAGATCAGCCTCACATTTGACTGTGAAAACAATAAGAATCCTAAGTTAATGGGATATCTCTGTAATTGGGCATCTACTAAGGATACAACCTCAGATGATGCTGATTCTCAGAAGCAGTATGAAGATTGGAAAGCTCAGTTCCCTAAGGATATTAATTCTTTCCTTATAGAACAGATTACTGAGCTGAATAATATTTATAATCCGCTGGTTAAGAAATATGCATCTAAAGCCAAGAAACTGAAAGATATGACCGATTTTATGGTGCTGATCCGCAACATGATGGAGACCGGCATTCAGATCGAAGCTGAGCATAAGAGTTGGCAGGCAATGGGAGACGGAGGAATAATCCTCAACTTCAAGGCAGCACAAATAACAAATACTGATAATCAGGATGCAGTAAAGGCTTTTACAGACTTCCTATGCGGGATTAATACCATATCTGATTGTCTTGCCGAGCCTTTTAAGCCGACTGCTTTTATCACAGCCAAGGGAACGATCATATCCTATCCCCTACGCTATTCTCCTTTTTCCGGTTTCCAGAGATATATTAACGAGATTCAGAAATATATGGACACCAAACCGCATACCGATTGGGAAGAGAAGAATTTTAACTCCACATTCAAGCTAAATGGCGAGAATTGGGAACTGATCAGATTTTAGTAAAACATCTAAAAATGGACGTATGGAGTACTTATGTTAGCAGACAATAGTATTAATGATATAGATATTAAGAAAGTTTATGCTGATAAATGGAGCAGAAGTTCTGAATTCTTTTATCAAAGAGGATACTATCAAAGATTTGCTAAGCCTTTAGAAGAACGCAATCTAATTCTTGAAATTGGTTGCGGATGTGGCTTTAGCACTCTTTCGCTAGCTGAATGTGGACATAATATCTTGGCTGTTGATAATAATACGCATTGTATTGATTTGGCTTCTGAATTAATAATCAACAAAGGTTTTAGTGATAGAGTTGGCTTCCTTGAAATGGATGTCACTAATTCTCAAGCGTTTGAAGAATTAGCTGAAGGATACAAGTATGATGCTGTTGTCTGTTGGAACATCGGGACGGTTTATGATAAAAATATAAAAGTTGACGATAACATATCTGAGGAAGAAAACAGGAGAATTATTGTCGAAGAATATAGACTGAAAGTCTTAGCTTATTCATGTGCGTTAGCTCAATATAAAGAAGTGCCATTCCAAATTGTTGATCGTACTGAACAGAAACTTAACGATTCAGAATTAGACTATTATCGGAAAATCGGAAAAAACTTCGGTTACAATCAAATAGATTATTCATACTTTGAAGGTGAATCTTTGTCTTCGGATGGTGTTGCATTAATGACAAATGGAGTAATTAATGATGCTCCTGTTGTTTCTTTGGTATTTAATATTATAAATCTGAACCCATAATACTCAAAAGCACAAATTTCCATTCCTGTAGTCTTTTTGTTGTCCTAAAAAAATGAAACGCCATATTTACGGGCGTTTCAAGCGTTTTTTAATGATTCGGTTCAATTCATAAAACAACACCCGGCAGAGCCGAGTGTTTATTGTGTCTTCAATTTATGATTTTTATATAAATTATGGTTGGATTTCTCCAAGTCTTTAATTTGTTTAGTTTCTCATGCCATTTTTACTATATTCCAGCGTTAATGGAATCAACTCTTCTAAGTTTAAACTCCATACCTCCCCACATAGAAGTGCTTTCCATAGTCATTTCCCACTTTTCTCTCGCTTTTACAGTAGCCCGACAAGCATCGGGAATTTTATCTAATCTATCTGCATTAAATCCCCACGCAACACCTACCCAGGTAGGTTCATTAATCGAAAAAACTGCGACCTCTCCAGTAGTTCCTTCCCAAAGAACCCTTCTGGAATTCATATCATATACCTTGCATCTGCCTTGTAGTTTGCTAGATATCTTAATCATTACTTCTCCATCAGTTCTTAATGAAGAAAGAGGAAATCCACAATGAATGCAATTTACTGCTTTGTCTGATACGTCCTGTCCACATTCGGGACATTTAATTAGTGCCATATTATTACCTCCTAATTATATTCTCTTTTCCATTATTCGTATGTTTAATGCTTTAAGTCTATAACAGTAATTATAATTAAATTTAAACCTCAGTTAACGATTCTGTAAATAAAAAGTCCTGGCATTCGTAATCATGGCTTAGTCACTTTTACTGAAGATTAAAGAACTGGTTTATATTTCGTACGCTTGAATATATCAGTTTAGTGCAATGATTTCCGTATTATCTCATAACGAGTATACAATTGAAAAATATAATCCACCGGAAGTAACAAATATGCTGTCTGTCCAGATGGTTTATCAGTTCTATTGGACTTTCCATAGTCGTATATTTCAATATATTTAGTTTTTTCTATTGTTCTTATCGTTGCATTTCCGTGCGCAAACCCATTCCTAATATGTCTAACTAAATCCTTGCATTCCGCTTCATCATTCTGCATATATATTGCAAAATGCTTAAGTTTACTCTTGGGATAAGACATATCCTTCTGTCCACCATGATGATAATGCTTTTCCGTGAAACCCGCTATTTTCTTGAACTCCTTCGTGAATTTAGTTGTCTTACTTTTATCCCAGCCTTTTACATCAAACTTATCATCATTCATTAACCAATCCAAATAGACAGCTACTTTGTGATAATTACTTGGCCCTACTATATTTTCTAATAATTTGCTCATTCGCTTTCTCCTAGAGAAAATGATCTTCAGGTGTATCCATAGGAGAGAACAGGAACTAATAAAGTTTAACTAAATTTGTGAATCAGTCTTCTTTCCTTGGATACGGGTGTTAATGGTTAAAACAAGCCCAGTATTTTTGCTTGAATTATTCCTGCTGTTAATCCAGCTCCTGCACTTATCAAAAAATCCTTAAGCCCAATTAGTGCAGCCTTGATTACTGTCCCTTTTTTCCTTGAGTCTATTTTACTGTTTATTTCACGTAGAAGTTCAAGAGCTTCTTCTTTATCCTCTTGAGACAATTCCTCGCTTTTTTGTATGCTGTCATCTATTTCATCAACTGCATTTCTCACTAGTTCATAGTCAAAATATGCAGTAACTGTATTTCCAGCATTGGCTTGAATCTTATCCCCGTTTATTACATTAGTTGGTCCATAATAGTTATTAACTTGTTGAGGCATTGTCTTTGCAATTTCTTTTTCTTGTTCATTAAAACTCATCTCATCTCCTAAAATGCCTTTTGCCTCAAGTTCTAGTGTCCACTCGATCAGAGTATTTTTAACCTTCTCGATAATATCTGCTGCTGCAGATTTTGAAACATGAATTGCCATTTGCATTTGAATCGGTGCTGAACTCCTCGCATTTAATACCTTTTGTTTTTCAGCAGTTAACGAAAACACAAGGGAAGAGCCACTCCCTTTACAAAGAGATATTATCTCTGATAAAGAATTCAAAACTATTGGATGTGACAAATATTCTTCAACTTTAGGATCACTAAGCATGACCGGAATCCAACCGCGAGATGGATTAAATGCCTTAAGTTGGCCCGGTACACAACGATATTCAGGAACATCCATTTCAGAGTCATATCCGTTTAACTCATTAACTATCCATTGATTAAAATCATTTAAGTTTAATTTTGCGGCTATTAAATGTGCTCTTCTTAAGACGGAAACTATATCACAATCTGATTGTGTTACTTCTTTCTGTAAAGCCAAAACAACACTACTCATATGTCCCTCCTTTTTTGGTTACAGGGTAACTATAAGTAAAATACACAAATAAAAATATCGTGTCTACACCAAACGATAATACTGTCCCAAAACAGATATATGAAATAAAACAAACTGTTCTCCAGTTAAAGACTTGGAGTTTTAATCAATGTTAATGACTTTTTTGAATCCGTATTCAAGTAAAAAGGCAATCTTGTTGTCCTTTTGTTGTCCTAAAAAACTGAAACGCCCTGTTTTAGGGCGTTTCCAGCGTTTTTTCATTATTCAAGCTCTATCGTTGCCGGCGGTTTGCCTGTGCAGTCATAGAAGACGCGGCTGATGCCCTTGACTTCGTTGACGATCCTGCTGGTGACTTTGTTGATCAGTGACCAGGGGAGTTCTGCAGCTTCAGCGGTCATGAAATCTGTTGTCGTGACGGCTCTTAAGAGGCATGCGTAATCGTATGTTCTCTCATCACCCATGCAGCCTACCGAACGCATGTTGGTGAGTGCAACGAAGTACTGATTTGCGTACTTATCGAAGCCTGCGAGCTTCATCTCTCTTCTGAAGATGGCATCTGCATCCTGTACGAGTCTGACCTTTTCAGCAGTTACTTCACCGATGATGCGGATGGCAAGACCGGGACCCGGGAACGGCTGACGGAAGACAAGGTTTTCGGGTATGCCGAGCTCAAGACCTGCCTTTCTCACTTCGTCTTTGAAAAGAAGTCTTAAAGGTTCGATTATCTCTTTAAAATCAACATAGTCAGGAAGTCCGCCTACGTTGTGATGTGACTTGATGACGGCGCTCTTTCCGAGACCTGATTCGATGACGTCAGGATAGATAGTACCCTGAACGAGGAAGTCGACAGCGCCGACTTTTTTAGCTTCTTCTTCGAAGACTCTGATGAATTCCTCTCCGATTATCTTGCGCTTCTGTTCAGGTTCTGTGACACCTGCAAGCTTTGAATAGAAACGCTCCTGGGCATTGACTCTGATGAAGTTAAGATCGTAGGGACCGTTGGGACCGAATACTTCTTCAACTTCGTCGCCTTCGTTCTTACGAAGAAGTCCGTGGTCGACAAATACGCATGTGAGCTGCTTGCCTACTGCCTTTGAGAGAAGAACTGCTGCAACGGATGAATCAACGCCGCCTGATAGGGCGCAGAGGACTTTGCCTGTGCCGACCTTTTCGCGGATCTCCTTAATGGATGTCTCAACAAATGAATCCATCTTCCAGTCGCACTTGCACTTGCAGACATCCTTAACGAAGTTTGCAAGCATCGTTGTGCCTTCGACCGTATGAACAACTTCCGGGTGGAACTGTACGCAGTAGAGGTTCTCTTCAACGTTCTCAGCGGCTGCTACAGGGCATACCTCAGTATGTGCAGTGATCTTAAAGCCTGGAGCGGGTTTTGCAATATAAACAGTGTGGCTCATCCAGCAGACGGTCTTGGGCAGAACACCTTTGAAGAGCCTTGCTTTTGTATCGATATTAACGTCAGTGTGGCCGTATTCTCTGACGGGGGCGGACTTTACTTCGCCGCCTAAAAGATAGTTCATAAGCTGGGCGCCGTAGCAGATGCCGAGCACCGGAATACCCATCTTAAAGAGTTCCGGAGAACATTTAGGAGCATCGTCTTCGTAAACCGTGGAAGGACCGCCTGTGAGGATGATTCCTGAAGGATTGAGTTCCTTTATCTCGTCGAGGCTCATGGTGTGAGGTCTTACTTCGCTGTAGACCGAGAGCTCTCTTACTCTTCTTGCGATCAACTGGTTATACTGTCCTCCGAAATCGAGGACGAGGATCATTTCCTTGGCCATGGGAATTCCTCCGGAACTTATATCTTATTGGTTAATTATATTCTTGCTTAAGCCTTGCGGAAATAAGATTTTATTTGCTTATTAGCGAAAAACATAAGACTTTTGAAGTTTCAGGTTTTGGTCAGTTTTACATATCCGATCAAGTGGGTGTGACCTTCTTCCCAAAGCCTGAATATTATGGTTTTGCTGTTTTCGAACATTGCTGAGGAGATCGGACTCCCGAATAAGTCCTTGCCGTCCTCATCGACAACTACGTTCTCTGTGCTTCCGTATTCTTTTCCGTCGACCTCCCAATCGTACTCAAGCACTGTGCCCTTATCGAATTTGTGATCGAACTTGAGCATAAAGAGAACACTGTCATCAGCTACATAGTAACCGGCAGTGTTAAGCCAGCCCGGTTCCTTGCTGTAATGTATGGAAACACCGTTGCTGTCCGGCTGTGAATCTCCGTATATGATATCTCCCTCAGAAAGACTCTCAGTTACTTCAACTGCCTGATTCGGATATTCCTCTGTTCCTTCCCATTCGACATCTTTTGTTGTGCCGTATATAACATCGTTGGGAACATAAAGACCCTTGTCTGAATAGTAAATGAGATAGTCGTACCATTCAGTGGGAAGTTCGTCTTCCATTTCAATAACAGCTTTTTTAATACATCTGTTGTTTTGTGTAAAAGAAATAGAGGCTCTGTCGGGCAATTCATCCTTTGTGATATTTAAAGGCAATTCCATAAATACTTCCTTAGGATCAGGATCTCTCCTGTCGATAGCGACCTCAACGGAAAAATCGGTTCCTGTCATATTGGGGATCTCTTTTGAGAGATCTGAATATAATTGCGCGAACATATAGTTCCATTTATCTTCGGAACTGGTTTCATCATCGATATATGTATATCTCAGGAGCATCTTGTACACACCGATAATGTACCCGTCACTTGTCAGATAGTCGAATAACTCATTGACAGACGGAGCCTTACCGCTGAGTTCAGCATGGTAAAGATCGTCACTGCCGGTTTTGATCTCCTTTATCTCAATACCGTGATCGACAATAAATCTGAAATATGCTTTTGTGAATTCCTCAGCCGCTTCATAAACGATCTCACCGTTATAAAAGTGCATGTCGAATGCTCTCATATCGTTTATGTTCAATGTATAAAGCGGCTGTTCGAACTGTCCTTCGGCCAGACCCTCATAGATGTTTCTGAAGATCCCGTTGGCCTCTTCAGTCGAAAAGAAGGCAACATCAAGGAAATACGGATGATCCTGATCGTTCTTTCCGGGATTAAAACAATCCATGTATTTTTCCGCTGATGAGTTTTTTACGAGCCAGCAGTTTCCGCCTTCATCGAAAACATAATCCAGCGAGATGTTATAGGTGACTCTGTCAGTATAGGAATCAACCGATTCAGTATATTCCGCAATGGTAAGGTTATCCTTCAAATGGCTTGAACAGAAGTCTTTAACATCTATGGCAGAGATCCTTAAAGTGGCTGATGCTTCACGCTTCCTCCTGTTGGTATTGATGCTCTCAAATGACAATATCTCCGTCTTGGAAAAGATCGCCTTCATTATGCCGTCGTAATCGGTATCCGTATATTCCAGATAGTCCATATCAGCGTAATCCGGAACAAAATCTCCTTCAACAAGATCATTTACGGCTGTTTCATCTCCAGAACCCACGGCAGTAAAAAATCTTCCGGTAAGATCTTCTATCTCACTTATATCTTTTTTGCTGTTTGAACATCCTGTCGGCAAAACGGCGCTCATCAACAGAGCGGCAGTCATAAAAAGACTTACAGCTCTTTTTTCAGGTAATCTCATCTTAGTCACTCCTGTTCTTAAGTGAACCTTTGTCTGGAATCCTTATCTGCGGATGATCTCTTCTCTGACAGGACCTGTGGATACGATCGAGATGTGTACGCCGATCTCCTTTTCGATGAATTCGACATAGTCCTGAGCTTCCTTGGGAAGCTTATCGTATTCGGTAAGTCCTCTGATCTCACCCTTGCCCTTCCATGAAGGGAGATATTCAATAACCGGCTTGCATCTGTCAAGCTGTGTGGGATTCGGGAAATCCTTGGTGATAACTCCGTCGATCTCATAAGCTGTGCAGACGGGGATCTTATCAAGGTAGCCTAAAACATCAAGGTTAGTGAGGGCAACATCCGTACCGCCCTGAAGTCTTACGCCGTAACGTGTTGCGACACAGTCAAACCAGCCGACTCTTCTGGGACGTCCTGTCGTTGCGCCGTACTCGCCCTTATCGCCGCCTCTGTCTCTCAATTCCTTTGCAGCTGCCTCGTCAAGGATCTCGGATACGAAAGCACCGCCGCCTACTGCGGAAGAGTATGCCTTTGTAACAACAACGATCTTCTTGATCTCATAAGGAGGAATGCCTGCACCGACACTGCCGTAGCCTGCAAGAGTTGAAGATGAAGTAACCATGGGATAGATACCCATATCAGGATCCTTCATGGTTCCGAGCTGGCCTTCCAGAAGGATCTTCTTGCCTTCCTTAACAGCTTCATAGAGATATGCCTGAGTATTGGTAACGAAAGGCTTGATGAGTCTTCCCTGCTCGAGCATTTCTGCAAGGAGTTCATCAGCATTGATCGGGTCTTTATGATAGAGGTTTACAAGCAAGGCATTCTTGATCTCAAGAACCCTGTTGATCTTTTCCTTCAATGTCTCCTCATCGAAAAGCTCGGAAACCTGGAAGCCGATCTTTGCATATTTGTCGGAGAAGAAAGGTGCAATTCCGGACTTCGTTGAACCGAAAGCCTTGCCGCCAAGTCTCTCTTCCTCGAACTTATCGAAATCAACATGGTAAGGCATAACGACCTGAACCCTGTCAGATACAAGAAGCTGGGGATTCAAACCCTGCTCTTTGATCGAATTGTATTCGTTGATGAACTTGCGGATATCCAGAGCAACACCGTTGCCGATGATGTTTACGATATTCTCGTGACATACACCTGACGGCATAAGATGAAGAGCAAATCTTCCGTGGTCGTTGATAATGGTGTGTCCTGCATTTGCTCCGCCCTGAAATCTGATTACGATGTCAGATTCGCTTGCGAGAAGGTCTGTGATCTTGCCCTTTCCCTCGTCGCCCCAGTTAGCGCCAACTATTGCCGTTACCATATTTAATCCTCCAAAAAGCGATATATGTATAAATAGTGTTTTATAAACCCGCGCCAATTATAACAGAAATATTTATTTATGGGGTGTTTTCTGCTTCAGTGTCAGAAGTTGTCCCGTTATCTGCTTCTGTCTCCTCCGGAAAGGTTATTTCCTCATATGTGACAGTATCCTCTTCCGTGGGAGTCTCCGTAATGCTTTCTTCTGATGTTTCATAAGAAGATTCCTCTGTAACAGATGCATCCGTCTCGGTTATCTCAGAAGTCTCTTCTGTTTCCGGTTCGCCTTCCATCTTGCAGATAACAATCCTTCTCCAGCCGTATCTTCCGTATTCATAAGTACATGTGACAAGTGTCAGCTGCCTTTCATCAGTGATATTACCCAGGGCATAATCCAAAAGATCGTCAGAGCTTACTATCTTTGACTCTTCAACGTAGAAGACCCTGTCAACTCCGTCTTTTCCGGTAAATACGACCTTGTCTCCGGCTTTAAGCTCACCTAATCTGTGGAACATTGAGCCATCCCTGTAGTTATGTCCCATAATGGTCGCATTTCCCTTCTCGCCCGGCATGACAGAGTCAGGATAATGCGCAAGACCGTATCTTAAGGATACCTGTGTGGCCTCGTCCCATACGGAATATCTGCAGTTTATCTTGCTTATGCTTAAGATACCGATGGAATTCAGTACGACGGTCTCACCTGAATACTCTTCTTCTTCAGCAGTTTCTTCCGTCTCTTCGATAAAATCGTAGTCTTCACCTTCGACCTCGTTGCCGTTTTTAGGTACCACAAAGGTCATCTCGGCTTCATCGGCAGTTGATTCGATCTTCTTTTCGATAGCACTGAGGGCCTCATTTGAGATCCTTCTTCTGTTAAAACGTTTTATGGGTTCGATGAGCAGGAGAACGATGCCGGTAAGCATGAGTAATACGGCAAATGCTATGAATGCTCTTTGGAAAGCTTTACTTTTCGACATGGTCTTTTCTGACCTGTTCCTTTCATTATCCTGCCTGATTTTTCGAGGATTTTTAAGATAAAATGCTTATTTATTATACATCCAAACCATGCTATTATGTTATTCGCACGTCATTTTTGTTACGGAGGGGTTACATGGAAAGTACTGTTTGGAACAAAGCACTTAAGCTTCTTAATTATGATGACAGTATTGATATCGTTACTTATGAATCTATCCTCTGCAAGATGAGCGTTGCTCACTCCGACAATGATGTGCTTGTCCTTGCCGCAAGAGACGAATATTCCCTTAACCTGGTAAAAGGACAGAAACTCAATAAGATCATAGAGAATGCCATCAGAGCCGCAAATGACGGTAAATCATGTGCAGTCAAATTCATACTTGAAGGTGACGAAAATGCTCTTAATGCTTCTGTCAGTTCCGAGAAAAAAGCTGCAAGACAGGCAAAGAGCGAGATCCCTACAACTACCGGACTTAATAACGAATTCACTTTTGAGAACTTCGTAGTCGGCGACTGTAACCGTTTTGCCCATGCATCTGCTGTATCAGTCGCTTCCAAGCCCGGTCAGAAACAAAGAAATCCTTTCTTCTTATGGGGTAATTCCGGTCTCGGAAAGACCCACCTTATGAAGGCTATAGGAAATGCTATCCTTGAGCAGCATCCCGAAAAGAAGGTTATCTATATCACATGCGAAGCCTTCACTAATGCTTATATTGCCTGCATCAATACAAATAATTACACGGATTTCCGTAAGAAGTTCCGTACGGTTGATGTTCTTCTTATCGACGATATCCAGTTCCTTATAGGTAAAGAAGGCGTTCAGACAGAATTCTTTAATACTTTTGAGGCGCTTATCGAAGCCGGAAAGCAGATCGTTATCACCTGCGATAAGGCTCCATCCAACCTTACAGAACTTAACAGCAGGCTTATATCCCGTTTCCAGGACGGTATCATGTTTGATGTTCAGCCGCCGGATTTTGAGACACGAAAGGCCATATTCCTGAATAAGCTCGAAAATGAGAGTTTCACTCTTTCCGACGAGATAATCAATTATGTATGTGAAAACGTTACCACCAATATAAGACAGCTCAACGGTGCTTTTAATACAATTTCTTCTTATGTAACGCTTGCTAACGGGGAATTATCTTTGGATGATATCCAGAAGATACTCCTCCCTATCATCTCGCCTAATAAGAAAAAGTACCTCACTCCTGAAATAGTTATCAATGCTGTGGCAAATTACTACGATCTCACACCTGACAAGCTCACATCAAAGCTCAGAAATGCCGAGATCTCTACTGCCCGTAATGTTGCTATGTTTATATGCAGAGACTATCTTGAACTTAAATATGAGAAGATCGGTCAAATATTCGGCGGACGTAAACATACGACAGTTATGCATGGCTGCGATAACGTCGACGAGAATAAAGATCTGAAAAATCAGGCTGAGGAAATATATAAGCTTATAACCTGATTTGAACAATTATTGTTCTTATGTTCAAAACTTCCGGTAGATTTTCTGTAGACGTCTTGTGTATAAATGTAACAATGTTCAAAAGGGTATTTTTCTGAACATTGAAAGTTTTTGTTATATACATCTCTTTGTTCTCAGGATCATTAAGAAAACAGCGGTCTTATCCCTTGTTTTGAACAATTGTATAAAACATAATAAGGCTGATAAGAACAAACTTTATATACTGTAAAGCCGGACGGTCAAAGATCAGAAAAGTGTCCCAAAAATAGAAGTTTGTAACACAGTTAAACTATATATTTTGAGTAATAATAAGTGTATAATGTTTGAAATATTTTATTATAGACGAAAGGCGGAACGCTTTAGATGAAGTTCACATGCAGCAGAGATGACTTGGTTAATAATGTATCAATAGTCCAGAGAGCTGTTACTTCCAACAGCACTGTAAATATCCTTAACGGTATCCTTATAGAGGCTTCAGATGACAATAAGATAAAGCTTACAGGCTACGATCTTCAGACCGGAATAGAGGCTGATGTTGAAGCAAGTGTTACTGAAAAAGGTTCCGTGGTTATAGATTCAAAATTCTTCGGTGACATTATCAGAAAACTTCCTGAACCTGAAGTAGATATTATTTCCGATAATAATTTCCAGACTATCATCAAATGCGGACAGGCCGAGTTTAAGATCGCAGGTCTTGATCCGGAGCCTTTCCCGAAGATCCCTGAGATCGACGAGAAAGAAGCTGAAAAGATCGTTATGTCCCAGAAGATATTAAAGAATATGATCAATCACACGATATTTGCAGTATCACGTGATAATTCACGTCCTGTTCTTACGGGAAGTAATATCGTAAGTGACGGTTCAGTTCTTTCAGTCGTATCTATCGACGGATTCAGAATGGCTATCAACCGTGAAGATATGGGCAATGATTTCCCTAAGATCAACTATATCGTTCCGGGTAAAGCTCTTACAGAGATGAGCAAGATCTTAAGTGATGACGAAGATGCTGAGATCAATATCTATACATCAATGCAGAATCTTTTATTTGATATCGGCAATGTAAGAATGATCTCCCGTCTCATCGAAGGCCAGTTCATTAATTTTGATTCGATCATTGCTAAGAATCCGAAGACTGTCATTACAATTAACCGTAAGCAGTTTCTTGATGCTGTTGACAGAGCTTCACTCATTATCATGACAGATGACCGTAAGTGTCCTGTCAGATTCTTAAGTAATAATCCTTCTGAACTTACAGTACAGGCTACATCAGCAAGAGGTAATCTCCAGGAGAATATCAGTATCAGTCTTGAAGGAGATCTTATTGATGTTGATTTCAATTCAAGATATGTTATCGATGTTCTTAAGAATATCGAGGATGAGATCATCAGAGTTGAGGTTAACGGAGGTCAGGGACCCTGCATCATTAAGCCTGTTGAAGGTGAGAAATACATTTATCTTATTCTTCCTATCAGAAGATAATGTTCATCAGAAGCATACATCTGCAAAACTTCAGAAATTACGGAAGGCTCGATCTGGATGTCGGGCCTTCTGTTAATATCTTTTACGGTAATAATGCCCAGGGAAAGACTAATCTCGTTGAAGGAATATATGTAGCATCAAGCATTACTTCCCACAGGACAAGTAAAGATTCTGATCTGATAAAGTTTGGTGAGAATGAATATAAGGCAAGTCTTGATCTTACTGATGACGATAACAGCAATATTCAGTTGTCTGCCTGCTATTACAATGAAAGATCCGGATTAAGCAAAAATAACAGACCGGGAAGGATGCTTGTCATAGATAATGCAGCTGTAGATAAGATCTCAGATTATATTGGTTTATGTAACATTGTTATTTTCGCTCCTGAAGATCTGAATATCGTAAAAAATGCTCCTGCATACCGCCGTAAGTTCTTAAATACGCTGATATCCAAGATATCTCCTTCTTACTTCAATCTCTTAAGCAATTACAGCAGGCTTCTTGCACAGAAAAATGCTTTTCTTAAAAACATCAGAACAACCGATGGATTATCCGGATCAGTCAATGAACAGTTGGATTTCTGGGATTTTTCCCTTGCTGATCTGTCTGCTGATATCATCCTGAAAAGATACAGGTTCACAAAGCTCATTTCAGGTATCGCATATGAGCATCATAAAGATATTTCAGGAGGCAAAGAAAACCTCTCTATCGAGTACAGTACCATATTTGGCATTGTAGGGGCCCTGGAAACGTTTCTAAATAAAAACAGTAAATATGACGTGTTCATGCATAAAGGTCTCTCAGAAGCCGATTACGGGCGAATTAAGGGTATTCTCTCTGATCTGGTCCTTGCAAAACTGAAATCAGTCAGAAATTATGACATAGATAAGCACATTTCATCCACCGGAATACACAGGGATGATATCCTGATCAAGCTGGACGATCTTGTTATGAAGAATTTTGCTTCACAGGGGCAGCAGAGAACTGCCGCACTGGCATTAAAGCTTTCAGAACTTGAGATAATCAGGATGTTTGTATCATCTACCCCGATCCTTATCCTTGATGATGTCTTTTCGGAACTTGATAAAACGAGAAGGATCAGCCTTGTTTCAGCTATGAAGAATGCCCAGATCTTTATCACATGCACCGATAAGAACATGATAGGCGATGAGATAGACATGATCCGTGGTGATGCAAAAACAGAATTTTACTGTGTGTCCGGCGGAGAAATACGGAAAGAATCCTGATTTTAGGTCATTTTGCGCTAAAAATCTTAAGATATTGCCCAAATCTTTAATTATAATAAGCATATTAATCTATTCTTTTATGTTATAATTCTAATGGTTACAAAGATTTCCGGAAGATTTGGAGGCTTAAAGTGTTCATTCATATCGGTAATGATCTCTCGGTTCTGAAATCTTCAGTTACGGCGATTGTATGTCTTGAGACCGTCCTCCCTTCCCAGAAGGATGTTGCTGATTTTATCAACCGTGAGGATGAACTCGGAAGACTGCAGTATGTGACAGATGATATACCAAAATCATTGGTTATAACCGATGATAAAACATATGTTTGTTCATTGTCATCTAATCTGCTTTTAAACAGACTCAAGTCACCGGAAAACTTCTGAAAACAACCGGATAACACTGTTACAAATACTGTATTTCAGGGCCTTTTGGCAGATCTGCAGTTAAGAATAGGAGTTTTGCATTTTATGAAGGAAAACGACGAGAAAAATTTCAATTTTGAGGAGAATCAGACTCCTGCCGAGCCTCAATCCCGCCCTGCCGGCGCTGTTGATCTTTACTTCCAGCCTGTGGAAGAGGGTGACGATGACGAGCTTAAGAATCTTGCCGAGAACCCCAGAGCATTAACTGAGGATTTTAAGGAAGAATCCATGGCTGACGTATTAGCTGCAGAAGGTGATCAGGACAGCTTTGATACATCAAACAACAGTGAATACAGCGAAGATGATATTCAGGTCCTTGAAGGACTTGAAGCTGTCAGAAAACGTCCTGGTATGTACATCGGTGATACAACACTCAGAGGTCTGCATCATCTTATTTATGAGATCGTGGCAAATTCAGTCGATGAAGCTCTTGCAGGACGCTGCGATACGATCGATGTCGTACTTGAAAAAGATGGTTCGGTAACCGTTACGGATAACGGTTCCGGTATTCCTGTAGGAAACCATCCCAAGCTTGGAATTCCTACGGTTGAAGTCGTTCATACAGTGCTTCACGCAGGCGGTAAATTCGGCGGCGGAGCGTACAGTATTTCAGGAGGTCTTCATGGCGTAGGCGCTTCTGTCGTTAACGCTCTGGCAGATCATATGAAGGTTCAGGTACGCCGTGACGGAAACATCTATGAGATCGAATTTGAAAAGGGAAAAACAACAGTTCCGCTTCATGTTGTAGGTACATGTGATAAGGAAGATACAGGTACAAAAACCAACTTTATTCCTGATAATACGATCTTCCCGGATATCGTATTTGACTTCGATTCAATGATCACACGTTACCGTGAGATGGCATTCCTTAACAAGGAAGTTACCATTGATCTTACTGATGACAGAGGCGAAGAACCAGTCAAAAAGCATCTGCATTATGACGGCGGTATCATCTCCTTTGTTGAATATCTGAACAGACACAAGGAAGCAATCAATACACCTCCTATATACTTTGCAACCAAGCAGGGGGACAACTTCGTTGAGATCGCTCTCCAGTACAACGATTCATATCAGGAAACTGTTTATACATATGCTAATAACATCGCAACACCTGAAGGCGGTACACACCTTGTGGGTTTCCGTGCAGCAATGACGAGAGCCATCAATGACTATGCAAAGAAGTATAAGTTCATTAAGGATGGCGATGTTAAGCTCCAGGGCGAGGATACAAGAGAAGGTCTTGCTGCGATCATCTCAGTTAAGCTTCCTGATCCCCAGTTTGAAGGACAGACTAAGAGTAAGCTCGGTAATGCTGAGATCAGACCGATGGTAGACAGTGCAGTATATGAGAAACTCGAGATCTATCTTGAAGAGCATCCTGATATTGCAAAACTCATCATGGACAAGTGTCTCTCCGCTTCAAGAGCAAGAGATGCTGCAAAGAGAGCAAGGGAACTCACAAGAAGAAAAACAGTATTTGAGAATAACGCATTGCCCGGTAAACTCGCAGACTGCCAGAGTGATGAGGCTGAGTTCTGTGAGATCTTCATCGTAGAGGGTGACTCCGCAGGCGGATCCGCAAAGCAGGGCAGAGAGCGTAAGTATCAGGCTATCCTCCCTCTCTGGGGTAAGATGCTCAATGTTGAGAAGGCAAGGATCGATAAGGTTTATTCCAATGAGAAGCTTCAGCCGGTCGTAATGGCACTTGGTGCGGGAATCGGTGATGAGTTTGATGCTTCAAAACTCAGATACCATAAGGTAATCATCATGGCCGATGCCGATGTCGACGGTTCTCATATCAGAACACTTCTCCTCACATTCTTCTTCAGATACCTGAAGCCTCTTGTTGAAGGCGGATATGTATATATTGCCTGCCCGCCGCTTTACAAAGTCTATAAGGGCGATGAGGCATACTATGCATACGACGATAAGGAGATTGAAGAGATCAAGATCGCTCATAAGTGGGAGAATCCTCTTATCCAGCGATTCAAAGGTCTCGGCGAGATGAGCTCCGAACAGCTCTGGGATACAACAATGAATCCTGTAACAAGAAAGTTGTTGAGAGTAACCCTCAAGGATGCACAGGAAGCTGATGAGACGTTCACGCTCCTCATGGGAGATCAGGTTGAGCCCCGTAAGGAATTCATTCAGGAGAATGCAAAACTTGCTAATATCGATAACTGATAAGTTATACACAAAATGCATATGGCGGGTGCTTCGGCACCCGTTTTTTTGTGGATTGTTCCACGTGGAACAATCCGGTTATGAACAATTTCGGCATCACGACAAAAATGAAATGTTCCACGTGGAACATTTCTGCAAATTTGTATCAAAGTTGACATATATAATGCGAATCTAAAATGATAGAATTAGCATATCTGAATTGGAATATATATTTAAAGGAGTATATATATGGCAACAGTAATTGCTCTTGTAAACCAGAAAGGCGGTGTCGGTAAGACAACAACCGCAGTCAATCTAGCCGCTTTCCTCGGCAAAAAGAAGAAAAAAGTGCTTTTGATCGATATGGATCCCCAGGCAAATGCCACAAGCGGCCTTGGAATCGATAAGCGTGAGCTTGAACAGACGGTATATGATGTTCTTATAAATGATGCGCCGATTACAGATGTTATCTATGAGACAAATGCTGAGAATGTCGACATCTGTCCTACAAACATTAATCTTGCCGGCGCAGAGGTTGAACTTGTTACAGTGATCTCCAGAGAGCAGATCCTTAAGAATGCACTGGCTCCGGTCTCTGACAACTATGACTTCATCGTACTTGACTGCCCTCCTTCTCTGGGACTTCTTACGATCAATGCTCTTACGGCATCTGACCGCCTGATAATCCCTATTCAGGGCGAATATTATGCGCTGGAAGGACTGTCACAGCTTATGGATACGATCAACATCGTAAAAAAGAAGCTTAATCCCGAGCTCGAGATCCTCGGTGTGGTTCTTACAATGTTCAATATGAGAACACAGTTATCCAGACAGGTTAAGGAAGAGACGGATAAGTATTTCGGCGGGAAAGTATTTAAGACCGTGATCCCCAGAAATGTAAGGCTTGCAGAGGCTCCGAGCCACGGGCTTGCTATCTGTGACTACGATAAGAACTCCAAGGGCGCCAGGGCTTATGAGTCATTGGCAAAAGAAGTAATAAAGAGAGCATAAAGGAGATTAGATATGGCTACCACAAAAGGATTAGGAAAAGGACCTAAGTCAGCGCCTAAGAAAAAGGTGATCGCAGTTAAGCCCGCTGCAAAGAAGACAGCAGCAAAGAAAACAGCTGCAAAACCTGCTGCCAAGAAGGCTCCTGTAAAGAAAGCTGTTAAGAAGACACCGGTCAAGGCAGCTGCCAAAGCCACTGCAGCGGCTGTTCCTGCTAAGAAAACAGCAGTAAAAACAGTATCTGAGAATAAGGCTATGGGCAGAGGTCTGGGTGCGCTGTTATCATCTGACGGAATACCTGAGAATAAGAGGGATTCAGTTGTAGATCTCAAGATCAATGACATCTCCCCTAACAACGGACAGCCGAGAAAAGTATTCAATGATGAATCCCTGAATGAGCTGGCATCTTCAATTGAAGAGAACGGTGTTATCCAGCCTATCATCGTTCAGCGTAAGGGTGACAGTTACAGGATCGTAGCCGGTGAGCGCCGCTGGAGAGCAGCGCGTATTGCCGGTCTTACTGTTATCCCTGCGATCGTAAGAGATCTTACAGACAGAGAGACGATGGAGCAGGCTCTTATCGAGAATATTCAGAGAGAAGACTTGAATCCGATCGAAGAAGCTGCTGCAATGCAGAACCTTCTTAAGACTCACAGACTTACACAGGAACAGCTTGCCAAGAAGCTCGGAAAACCCAGAGCAACGATCGCCAATACTATCCGTATCCTGAATCTTGATGAATCATTACAGGAGTACGTCAGCAGAGGAGATCTTTCAGAAGGTCATGCGAAGGTTATCCTCGGTCTCAAGGAAAAGGAAGATCAGCGCACAGTTGCCAATGTCATCATGACGCGCGAGATGAATGTCAGACAGGCTGAAGCCTTTGTAAAGAAGTACATTGAGGCTCAGACGAATCCTTCAAAGAAGCCGGTCATCGATGATGTAGACATAAGAGTTGCTTTGAGTGCAAAAGAGGTGGAGACAAAGCTGAAGAAACAGCTCGGTGCCAAGGTTAAGATCAAGGTCCTTGATAATACAACAGGCAGAGGCCGTATCGTCATCGACTACAAGAACAACGAGGATCTGGACCGTCTTATCGAATACCTCTGCAATTAACGCAGCAAACCAAAGGAGAAGTCGATCAGCTTTTAAACGGGTCAATTTCCGAATGGAAATTACTGTCCGAAGCTATAGCTGATTGACTTCTCTGTTTTATTTATGTATACTTAAGTGCCTTTAGGTATGGAGCTGTATCGAAGTGGTCATAACGAGGCGGTCTTGAAAACCGTTTGCCTTCACGGGCACCAGGGTTCGAATCCCTGCGGCTCCGCCAAAAGTAACAGAGCCCTCCCAATCCGGGAGGGCTTTTGATTGCAGAACAAACGTTCTATTTGATTCGTTTTATTATTAAATCAGCATTTTTCTTATAATTGTGATACAATCTTCAACTATCTGCACAGCGGTTCTGTGCATAAAACTCTAGAGGAGGAATAAAAACAATGGAAAAAGAAGAAGTATTGAAGGTGTACCGTCACTCTCTTGCTCACATTATGGCTAAGGCCGTGATCGAGATCTTCGGCAAAGAGACACAGTACGCGATCGGACCTGAGATCGACGACGGATGTTATTACGATTTCGTCCTTCCCAGAACAGTCACAGAGGAAGATTTCCCGGCAATCGAAGAGAAGATGCACGAGATCATCAAGCGCAGGGAAGACTGGACACGCAAAGAGATCTCAAAAGAAGAGGCTTTAGAGCTTTTCAAGGACCAGAAGTTCAAGACAGAGCTCATTATCGATCTGCCTGCAGATGAGATCATTTCAATATATTACACAGGTGATGACTATGTTGACCTTTGCCGCGGTCCTCACGTAGATAATTCCCAGGAATTATTCAGTGCCGCATTTAAGATCAAGAATGTATCAGGTGCATACTGGAGAGGCGATGAGAAGAGAGACCAGCTCCAGAGAATATATCTGTTTGCTTTCCCGTCAAAGGACGAGCTCAAAGCTCATCTTGCATGGCTTAAGGAAGCACAGGAAAGAGATCACAAGAAGATCGGAACACAGCTTGATCTGTTCATGTTCCGTGAGACAGCTCCGGGTATGGCATACTGGCTCCCGAGGGGCTGGATCCTTTATCAGGAACTCATGACGTACTCCAGAGAGATTCAGGCTGCTCACGGCTATACAGAGATATCAGCTCCTCTTATCAACAATAAGAAGCTCTGGCTCATTTCCGGACACTGGGCACACTATCAGAACAATATGTTCATAGTTCCCGGTATCACAAAGGGCGTTAACGCTACAGATGCCGTTAACGGCGAGGAAGCACCCGAGCAGTATTCCGTAGAGGCTGAGGACACAATGGCTGCCAAGCCTATGAACTGCCCTAATGCCATGATGTCTTACAAGCGTACGATGCATTCATATAAGGAACTTCCTATCCGTTACAGCGAGTATGACGTTCTTCACCGCAAGGAGAAGTCCGGTCAGATGAACGGTCTGTTCAGAGTTCAGGAATTCCGTCAGGACGACGACCATACATTTGTAACACCTGATCAGATCAAGGATGAGATCAAGGATGTTATCGCTATCGCAGATGATATCTATAAGACATTCGGAATCACATACCGTGCAGAGTTCTCCACAAGACCTGAGGACTTCATGGGTGATATCGAGTCCTGGAACGCTGCAGAAGCTTCTCTGAAGGCTATTCTCGATGAGAAGTATGGTGAAGGCAATTACGAGATCAACGAGGGCGACGGCGCGTTCTACGGCCCGAAGATCGACCTTCAGATCAAGGATGCTCTGGGACGTGAGTGGCAGTGCGGTACTGTCCAGCTGGACTTCCAGCTCCCTCACAACTTCGAGCTTACATTTGTTGATAAGGATGGCGTTCAGAAGATGCCTATCGTTATCCACAGAGCCATCTTCGGTTCCTTCGAGCGTTTCATCGGCATCATCACAGAGCACTTCAAGGGTGCATTCCCTTTCTGGCTCAATCCTTATCAGGTTGCTGTTGTACCGATCAGACCTGAGCACAACGAGTATGCACAGAAGGTTGCTGATGCACTCACAAAGGCCGGCGTAAGAGTCGAGTCCGACTTAACAGACGTTAACATGAGAGACAAGATCAAGAGATTCAAGCAGATGAAGGATCCTTATATCCTCGTAGTAGGTGATAAGGAAGCTGCCGAGAATACGGTATCTGTCAACGTAAGAGGCTCAAACAAGCAGCTTCAGGGTGTTGCACTCGATAAGTTTGTGGAACTCTGTGCAAAGCTCAACGCAGAGAGAACATTGGAGCTCCCTCAGGAGATCTGATTTTCGGAACAGATAATCAGTTAACAAAAATAAGACGGCGTGGGACCGGCAGGTCTTGCGCCGTTATTATTGCTCTTTGTTCTAAAGCAAAGAAAAACATTCAATTCGATTAAAAGGACCAAAAAGCCCTGAAAACCCTGCAAAATCAAGGAGAAACTTTGATTGTCAAATTATCAAAATACACTTCCCGAGCATTTTCCGAGTGCAAATTTTAGGTAAAAATCCTAACGAATAATGACTTTATTTGAAAGAAGGTTCTTGATATCATTCGTATTGCTACAAAAGGGGGCATATGAGATATGTATAAACAAGAAGGAACTAAAGTCGCCATCATCGGCGCAGGTGCAGTAGGATCAACTACAGCTTTCGCAATCGCTATGCAGCAGCTCTGCTCTGAGCTCGTACTTATTGACGTCAATAAGGAAAAGGCTCTTGGTGAAGCTCTCGATATCAGCCACGGACTTCCGTTCATCGGCGATATGTATATTCATGCCGGCGACTACAGTGATGTTAAGGATGCAGACTGCATCATCATCACGGCAGGCATCCCCAGAAAAGAAGGCGAGACAAGGCTTGACCTTGCAAAGAAGAACGTCAAGCTTGCCCACGTTATCACGGACAGCATCATGGAGCACTACAACAAGGGTGTCATCATGGTTATCTCCAATCCTTGTGACCTTGTTACTTATAAGGTAGCAGAGTGGTCCGGACTTCCTTCCAACCTGATCATCGGTTCCGGAACAAACCTTGACTCTGCACGTTTCAGAGTGCTTATCTCCAGAAAGCTCGGCGTTGACGTCAGAAACGTTCACGGTTATATCCTCGGCGAGCACGGTGAGACACAGTTCCCTGCTTGGAGCCACACTCACGTTGCCGGTATGGGTATCGATGAGTATGCCGAGGCAATCGGTGTTCCTTTCGGTCAGGATGTTAAGGATGAGATCGCTCAGAAGACAAAGTCCTCCGGCGCTGAGATCATCAAGCTCAAGGGTGCCACATTCAACGGTATTGCAGTAAGTGCCGCAACACTTTTGAGAAGCATCACAGAAGACGAGCATACTGTAAGAACAGTTGCTGCAAGACTTAACGGTGAGTATGGTATCTCAGGTGTTACACTTGACGTTCCTGCTCTGATCGGCGCTAACGGTATCGACAAGATCATCGACATGCGTCTTACTGATGAAGAGTATCAGCTCCTCAAGAAATCTGAGGCAAATATGCGTGAAGCTATCGCTTCCGTTGAGGGTCTCTGATAACCGTTTAAAGCCTGACAGACTGCTTTTCGGGCACATAAAACGAGAAAACAAAGAATTATACAGTCCTGCACTTTGTCCTATAAAGTGCAGGGCTTCTTATTTAATAAGGGATTTGGATTTGCTATAATGACAAGGGTAATCCCAAATCAATAACTTAAGAGGTTCTAATCATGGAAATAAGTGCGGTTGTTATGGCGGCAGGAAAAAGCACGAGAATGAAGTCCAAGCATTCAAAGGTTGTGTTCCAGGTGTCGGGCAAACCGATCATCCAATGGGTGGCTGATGCTCTTTTCGAGTCAGGCTGCCAGGATCAGGTATATATAGTTGGTGAACAGCAGGCAGAGATCAGAAGCATATTAGGCGAGAACGTAGCTTATGTGCTCCAGGAGGAGCAGCGCGGTACCGGACATGCCGTTATGCAGGCTGCACCTTTCCTTGAAGGCAGGGACGGTCTTACGATCGTTCTTCCCGGCGATTGTCCGATGGTATCTGCCGATACGATCAAGAAGGCTCTGGACGCATTTGATTCCGCTGCTTCAACATGTGCTGCTATCCTGATCACAGCTGAAGCTGACGATCCCACCGGATACGGAAGAATAGTCAGAGGCGAAGACGGCAATGTCCTTAAGATCGTTGAGCACAAGGACTGCACAAATGAAGAACTCAAGATCAAAGAGATCAATTCTTCGATGTATGTTTTCAGGACACCGCTCCTGATCTCCGCATTAGGAAGGATCGGCGCCAACAATGCCCAGAAGGAATATTATCTTACGGATACGATCGGGATCCTTATTGACGACGGCTATACAGTCGGTGCTGTCGTATGTGATTTCGATGACACAAGGGGAGTTAATGACAGGATCCAGCTCGCCCAGGTAAGAGACATCATGAACCACAGGATCCTGGAGCGTCACATGAGGAACGGTGTTGAGATCGTGGATCCCAATGCGACATGGATCCATTACGCAGTCGAGATCGGACAGGATACAGTCCTTCTTCCGGGCACGACACTTTTAGGCAACACCAACATCGGTGAGGACTGCATTATCGGTGAGAATACCAGAATCGACTGTTCCGACATAGGAGACGGTACGGTTGTGGACAATTCTATAGTTTCATCAAGTTCTATTGGCAAGGACTGTCGTATCGGACCTTATACCCATATCAGACCTGAATCCAGGATCGACGATCATGTAACGCTCGGCGCTTATGTTGAGGTCAAGGGTTCTGAGATCGGCGAATACACAAGAGCCCGTCACCTTACTTATATCGGTGACTCAAAGGTCGGCCGCAACGTCAACTTCGGATGCGGTACAGTTACATGTAACTTCGACGGTCAGGATAAGATCGGTTGTACGATCGAAGACAACGTATTTATCGGAGGCAACTCCAATATCGTGTCTTCCGTTGTTCTCGGCAAGGACTGCTATATCGCGGCAGGTTCCACGATCACTTCCGATGTTCCGGCGCTTTCACTCGGTATCGGCAGATCCAAGCAGCTTAACAAAGAGAACTGGGTATCCAACAAGAGCCGTATGAGAGGCGAGAACTATATCAGACTTGATGACAGGCGTTCCGAGGTCTGATATCAGCGGAATGATCTTATGTGGATAGTAGCCGGGCTCGGTAATCCGGGAAAACAGTATCTTTATACATGGCACAACATGGGCTATCTCGCAGTGGATATGCTCGCGGATAAGCATGACATTTTTCTCGGAAAAGAGAAATATAAAGGTCTGTGGGGCAAGGGCAGGATCAACGGACAGGATGTCATCATCATCAAGCCCACCACATACATGAACAATTCCGGTGAGTGTCTTGTCGAGATAAGCAGATTTTATAAAGTCCCGCCGAAGAACATAATCACGGTTTACGACGATATCGATATTCCCAAAGGCACGATAAGAGTGAGACCCAAGGGCAGCGCAGGCACGCATAACGGCATGAGATCCTGCATTCAGCTCTTAGGGACAGAAGAGTTTCCCAGAGTTAGGATAGGCACGGGTCCTGTGCCCGAGAATTGGGAACTGGTAAATTATGTGCTTTCCGAAGTTCCGCAGGATGACCGTCCGCTGATGAACGATGCATTTGTCAAAGCCTGCGGGGCGATAGAGGAGATCATCTCCAATGGATAAAAGCCTCATAGAGCTTCTTGGAAAGATTAGTGCCGACAAAGAGCTCGTATCGGAATTTGCTGAAAGTCTGAAGACCGGAAAACATCTTAACATCACAGGCTTATGCGCTGAGCAGAAAGTCTTTGTTGCCATGGCTCTGTCCCGTCTTAACGGGCGGAAAGCCGTATTCATCGAACCTGACAGCGCAAGAGCAAGAAGCACTGCAGCTTATTGTGCGGCGTTTACCGATGGCCCGGTTACCCTTCTGATGCCCTCCGAATTGTCTCTCGTGAGCGCAGAGGCTTCTTCAAGGGAATTAGAGATCATGAGATGCAACGCACTCTCAGAGCTTGTTACGGGCGGATACGGGGCTGCTGTAATAACAGCCGGAGCTCTTTTAAACAAGCTTGAACCGGCTGAGGTTTTCGAAAAGAGGATAATAAAACTTAAGACCGGGCAGGAAGCAGACCGTGATGAACTGGTTGCCGAACTCCTTTTGAACGGATACGAAAATGTCCCGCAGGTAATGGAGAAGGGCGAATTCTCGGTAAGAGGAGATATTGTCGACATATTCTCGCCTTCGTTCACGGAGCCTGTGAGAATAAGCTTTTTCGATACGGAAATAGACCAGATAAAGACTTTTGACCGGGAGACACAGAGATCTACCGGTCAGCTGGATGAGACCATTGCGGTGCCGTCGGCTATTTATGCATTCCCTGAAGACAGAAGGGATCGTATCGCAGATACCATTCTGGAGCGGGTCAGGGAAGACCTTGCAAAGATGAATACTGCGACAAGAGAGGTAAGGCGCGCTGCAGAACTGCTTTCAAGGACTGCGACGGGAGATGCGGAGAAGATAAGGAACGGCTTAGAGCCGTCAGGTATTGCAAGATGGCTCGGAATAATACTTAAGGACTATCAGAATGCGCTCGATTACATTGACAGTGATGACGTTGTCTTTTTCGCGGACGAGATGGTCGATATCGATGCAAGGCTCAACGCCTATGCCGGCGAATATGCACAGAGGAGCCGGGAATCTTTTGAGATCGGTATAGCTCCGACATGTGCTCCTTCCGCGATGGTGAACATCAGCAGCCTTATGAGAGCACTGGATAACCTCGGTAACATTGTTACTTTATCAATGTTCCAATCATCCGGAAACGGCTTGCCTGGCGGAAAAACCCATACAGTATCAGGCTTTCCGGCGGATAACTATTCAGGCAGATCGGAAGAGCTTGCTGAACTTATAAGGAAGAACAAAGACGTCTGGCTTGTTGCCCATCACGGCAGGCGTTACGAGCAGCTCAAAGAGCGGCTGGCCGGATATGAATGCTTTAAAGAGATAATAGATGCCCCTCTTCCGGCAGGATTTAACTATCCTTCGATCGGATTGACGGTTCTGGGCGAGCAGGAACTCTACGGTGCAGAACAGAAGCGTCCGGGTAAGAAGAAGGGCGGCAACCGCATCAACTTTTTCAGCGAGATCAGTCCCGGCGATTATGTTGTTCATGACAAGCACGGTGTCGGACGTTATGAAGGCCTCATCAACATGAAAGTCGGCGAGATCCGCAAGGATTATTTGAAGCTCACTTATGCAAAGGGTGAGACACTTTATATCCTTCCCGAAAATCTCGATTCACTCCAGAAATACGTCGGTCCGGGCGAGAAAGAACCGAAGCTTTCAAGGCTTGGCGGCGATGAGTGGAAGAGATCTGTATCAAGGGCAAGAGATGCGATCAAGAAAGTCGCATACGACCTGCTTAAGATATATGCCGCAAGAAGCGTGAACAAAGGCTTTGCCTGCGCGCCGGACGAGGAACAGCAAAAGCTTTTCGAAGCAAGATTCCCTTTTGTCGAGACTGACGATCAGCTCCGTGCGACCCAGGAGATAAAGACCGACATGGAATCAGAGAGGCCGATGGACAGGCTTCTTTGCGGAGATGTCGGATTCGGCAAGACCGAGGTCGCGTTCAGAGCGATATTCAAGGCTGTCATGAACGGCAGACAGGCTATTCTTCTTGCTCCTACAACACTTCTTGCCCAGCAGCATTACGAGAATTTCATGAGCAGGGCAAAAGACTTTCCGGTAAATGTCTGTCTTCTGTCCAGGTTTGTTCCGCAATCACAGATAAGACAGAATCTTGCCGATATAAAGAGCGGTAAGATCGACGTTATAATCGGTACCCACAGAGTCTTATCGAACGATGTCAAACCGCCGCATCTTGGACTTCTCGTGGTCGATGAGGAGCAGAGGTTCGGTGTTAATCACAAAGAGAAGATCAAGTCCATGAAGACCGATGTCGACGTTCTGTCCTTGTCGGCTACGCCTATACCGAGAACGCTACACATGTCCCTGTCAGGCATCAGAGATATATCTGTCCTGGAGGAAGCGCCCTTTAACAGACGTGCCGTCCAGACATACGTTTTAGGTTACGACGAGCAGATCATAATTCAGGCCTGCATGCGTGAGATCTCAAGAGGCGGTCAGATCTTCTACCTGTATAACAGGACATCCGACATCGATAGAGTTGCCGATAACCTCGCGAAAAGCATGCCCGGGATCCGTGTCGCTTACGCGCATGGCCAGATGCCCGAAAACGGCCTTGAGAGCGTTGTCTCCGACTTCATCGAAGGCAAATACGATATCCTCGTATGCACGACCATAATCGAAAACGGTGTCGACATGCCGAACGTAAACACACTGATAGTCGAGAATGCCGACCGCTTCGGTCTTTCCCAGCTCTATCAGATCAAAGGCCGTGTCGGAAGATCTGACAGGCAGGCATATGCATATATTACTTATAACGCCGATGCTTCTCTCAATGAGGAAGCTGCCAAGAGATTAAATGCCCTGCGTGAATTCACCGAGCTCGGATCCGGTGTCAGGATCGCAATGCGCGACCTTGAAGTAAGAGGTGCGGGCAGTCTTCTCGGCGCTGAACAGCATGGTCAGATGGACGTTATCGGATACGAACTTTACTGCAGGCTTCTCGATGAGGAAGTCCGTCTTCTCAAAGCGGGCAAAGATGAAGTCCTTGATACCGATGTCATTACAGGACATTCAAATTCCGCTACAGACGGATTCTCCGTCGAAGTCGATTACGATGCATATATCCCTGCATCCTATATTCAGGATGAGGCGGGAAGAATGAGCTGTTACAGGCGTATCGGCGACATCAACAGCTTCGAATCCTACAGTGATTTCATAGATGAGGTTACAGACCGTTACGGTGATGCTCCGCCGGAAGTATTTATCCTGTCCGGAATCTCTCTTATGAGATCAATGGCAGGATCTCTGGGATTTGTAAAAGCATCGATCAAAAATGCCGGCGTAAGGCTCTACCTGAACACAAAGCTCCAGATCGACATGCCTGCTTTTGGCGCATTGATGCGCGATCACTTCTACGGTGCCCGTGTTAACATCAACGCAACGGGTTCAATGCCTTACATGCTCTTCAAGCCGTCTTCGGTTAAACAGGACAAGACCGTCACCGAGATCGTGGGACTTCTTAAGATTCTCGAAGAAAACAGGACCCCTGCTGACAATTCCGAAGGAGATAAAGTATAATAAGCGGGTTAATTGCTCCAATAGTCTAATGGATAGAATAGCGGTTTCCGGTACCGTAGATGCGGGTTCGATTCCTGCTTGGAGCGCCAAGGTTAAAAAGCTTTTGCAACGTACGAACAGTAATTTGCCTGCGGCAAATTAACTAGTTGCAAAAGTTTTTTTACTTGGCGTAGAAAAAGATCCAAGCTGTATGAACGCGCAGCATAATAATGATACAATTATGCTATGGAGGTGATGAGTATGCCTACGATAATACCTATCAGAGATTTAAGAAATACCAGTGATATTTCAGAATTAGCACATAGTAAACAGGAACCTATTTTCGTTACGAAGAATGGATACAGCGATCTTGTCGTCATGAGTTCTGAGCTTTACGAGAAGTTTGCACAGACATATAAAATTGATTCGTCTATATTTGAAGCAGAAGAGGAATTAAAAAATGGCTCAAAGCCGGTCTCCGTCAAGAAGGCCAAACAGGATTTAGATCGGAAATACTATGGAAAAGTATGAGGTATTGTTATATCCAAAGGCTTATCGCGACATAGAAGATATCTATCTTATATTGCATTGGAGAAAAAGGAACCTGATATTGCAAAAGGACTTACGGACCGGATTTGGGATGCAATAGAATCTTTGGAACTTTTACCATACTCCCATCAGGAACGTTTGGTTGGAAGATATGCCGGAAAAGGCTATAGACAACTGCTGATAGATAATTACATTGCTGTTTATAAGATTAGCAAAGAAGAAAAGCGCATATATGTTGTCACTGTTCAGTATGGTGGTCAAAACATGTAATTAGACTCTTTTGTTTTAAACGAGTAAACATAATGGTGCCGGTTCTCTGCTTTGCTGAAAAACAGTAAATCACAAAGCAGATCGCCGGCACCTATGTCAAAAGGACTATTCCTATTATTCCTTATGTTTCTGCCTTTGCCAGATCACTTTTGTTCTGACATGCTCTTATTTGTTACCAGGGTGAAGCTTCCCAGAAAGCACACAGCAAAGCAGATTCCGAGAGCGATATTCTTGAAAGCCAGGCCCCAAACGATGATCATTAATATGAACAGTGCTGTTCTGGTGATGTTGATGCCGAGGATCTTCTTGCTCTTGACTCTGGTGACGATCTTATCCTGATATTCGGCAGAGCCTGCCTGACCGGAACCGATCGAATTCCTTAAGTGATCGACCATGGCGAAATCAAAGTAAGCCTTTTCTTTTTCGAATCCATCTGCAAAGAATCTCTTGCTTTCGACAAACTTATCTCTTGATTCTTCGAACCAGAGCTCGATGCCTTTCTTGCCGGAAGGCTCACCGGCGATCCTCTTGATGCTGGACAGACCGATGATGTACTTTTTCTTTTCGATCTTCTTGGTCATAACGAAGATCTCTTCAGAAGGCATACCCTTGATCGTCTTGCCGCTGCCGTCAACAAAATCTGTCTTTGCCTCGGTCAGCATATTGCTTAATACTTCATAGGAAAGAACTGACTGTAAGCTTTCCTCTATTCCGATCTTTCCGTTAACGATCCTGTTTAATGTGTACTTTGTCAAATTGAAGAATTCACAACCTTTTACGTTTTCCATAACTGTTTTCCTCTCTTTTCGTTTGGGTTTTGCTTTTGACACCGTAATACTATCAGACCAAAAGCAGTCAAAACCCGGAGTGTCGTGAATGACACCCCGGGTGTCGTGAATGGTTGAAAAAAGCATCAAACGGTACTTTGAGAGTTGTTACGGTTTTCTGGCGGTCAGACCATAGTATCTTCTGTACAGGATTATCCGTCCGTTTACGGTGTTGTGCCTTATGTATTCATCAAGCAGTTCCTCATCCAGCGGCTCGCCTTCTATTGCAACACCGTAAAGGATCGGAACGGCGGTCAGGAATGTCCTGAACGTGTCTTTGTCTTTAAAGTATTCGCGTGTATGGATCGGAACAAGTTCCACATCTTCAAAGCCGGCTTTTAATACATTCTCATAATCGGAGATGCTGACCGGAACCGGATCGTCAAAGCCCTGGCCTCCGCCGAAGATCAGCTTTAAGTTCCAGCAGTCATGCTTGTCGACGCCTCTGATGAGAAGGTGTCCGCCGGGCTTGAGACACTTTAAGATCTGCGAAGGATCGGTGCATGTGTGGCGTGCAACGACAATATCAAAGTGTTCATCAGGTACATCCATATTGAGATTGTCCATCACTTTGAACGAGATATTTTTCCTTCCGCTTGCTGCAAGGTTTGCTCTTGCGGTGTCTATCATGGCCGGAGAATAGTCAGTTCCTATTATTTCGGCACAGTCCGGAAATTCCGAGAAGATCTTCTCGCCGCCTGCGGTGCCCAGATCCAGGATGCTTGAATCCGGGCGCGCCAAGGCGCGGAGCAGGCCGTAAAGATCCCAGTCCGTCAGGCATTCCTCGTGGATACCATACTCATCGAAACTCCAATGAGCCATGTTGTTGAAGTAATTGAAATCGCTATCGTGTGACATAAAAAAAGAACCTCCTTTCACGAACAGCAAAATCCGACGCAGCTATGTGCGCTCCTCTTTGTCATTCATGATGAGATTCTAAGGTTCTTATCATTGGTAACCCCGCCTTACGGCGTCGCGAATGCAGGACGCGAATAACTAATTATCCTGCAACACATTTATTATAGCATGTTCCACGTGGAGCATAAAGAGACTTTACAATAAAAAGGTAACATGTTACCATATTGGGTAATATATTACCTTTTTGAAAAGACCATACGGAAGAATACCGGGAAAATATAGAGGAGAGACATTATGAGTATTGAAGATACAGTGAGCAGCAACCGTCTTGATTTCGACGGGATCCCGTCAAGCTACTATCTCTTGGGCATTTTGAGTGCATTCGAGAACCGCTTCCAGGCTATGGCGGACAACATGATAAAGGAGATCAGCTGGAAGCAGTTTTTCGCGGTCATATGCATAAATATGTGCAAGGACCCGCCGACGCTAAAAGAGCTCTCGGACATTTTGGGAAGTTCACACCAGAACGTAAAGCAGATACTTATAAAGCTCAAGAATAAAGGCTTTATCGAGTTTAAGACCGACGTGGAGGATAAGCGGAAACAGCGTATCGTGCTGACAAAAAGGTGCATGAATTTCTGTGAAAAGAATAATGACGTGAGCATACAGATCATGGCGAAGATGTTTGACGGAATATCCGAAAAGGATATCCAGACAACAATAAAGACGATAACAAAGATCGAGAAGAATCTGACGGAGGCAGTATAAATGACAGGGATCATAGTATATAAATCCAAATACGGAGCAACAGAAAAGTACGCAAAGTGGCTCAGTGAAGAGACAGGCTATCCTTGTGTGCCGGTCAAAGAAGCGGATATAAATGAGGTCGCCAGGAACGACATTATAATAGTAGGAGGCGGTGTATATGCTTCAGGCATCACATGCATCCCTTTTCTCAAAAAAAATCTCAACAGGCTTAAGGGCAAAAAGATAATTGTATATACATGTGCCGCTTCACCATATGACAAGAAGTTTTTTGATGCATTGATCGAAATGAACATGAAAGATGATCTTAAAGATATCCCGGTCTTCTATTGCAGGGGCGCTTTCGATTTGAAGAACATGTCCTTTGCAGACAGAACACTCTGCAGGATGCTTCGCAAAGCAGTAGCTAAGAAAGAGCCCAAGGATCGGGAGCTTTGGGAAGGCGCTCTTATGGAATGCAAAGAGGATGAAGCCTGTGACTGGACAGATAGATCTTATATAAAACCGATCCTTGAAGCAGTACAGAATGCCGGTCTTTAAAGACACTCCGAAACCCTTCCTATGATGACGCATAAGTGACAAATCTGGGACAAACCAAGATTATGAGTGCGTTTATGACAAAAATTTGATAGAATGTGGAAGAATTATGAAAAGATATAGGACGGGGAAATGCAGTTAAAAGATCTATTAAAATACGAGAATATCGTAATCCAGTGTCACGATAATCCGGACGCTGACGCATTGGCATCAGGTTATGCACTCAAATGGTATTTTGAGCAGAACAAAGTAAAAGCCAGATTTATCTACAGGGGAAGAAACGAGATCAAGAAGAGTAATCTTCTGATCATGATCAAGGAGCTTGAGGTTCCTGTCGAGTATGCGCCTGATTTTGATGAGGTGCCGGATCTTCTTATCACAGTTGACTGCCAGTACGGACAGAAGAATGTTACGATGACACAGGCTAAGAAGATCGCCGTTATCGACCATCATATCAAGTCCAATACTGTTGCCGGTTTTTCATGGGTAAGAAGTGACCTCGGAAGCTGCTCAACTATATGCTGGGATATGATCAAGGAAGAGGGCTTCGATCCCAACAACAACCGTCTGCTTGCTACGGCATTATTCTACGGGCTTTTCTCCGACACTAATAAATTATCGGAAGTATCACATCCGCTTGACCGCGATATGATGGATTCTCTTGTTATCAACAAGGGAGTTATCATGGAAATGGTCAATTCTAATATCTCGCTCGATGAACTTCAGATCACGGGCAAGGCGATCATCAATTATGAATATCACAAAGGCAACAAGACCCTTGTTATCGAGGCAGAAGCATGTGATCCCTGTATCCTTGGTGTCATAAGTGATTTTGCTCTTGAGACTGAGAATGTTGATGTTTGTGTCGCATTCTATGAAAGCCCTTATGAAGTCAAATTCTCGGTAAGAAGCTGCTCTAAGGAAGTTCATGCCGATGAGCTTGCAGCTTTCCTGGCTGACGGTCTCGGCGGCGGCGGCGGCGGTCATATGTTAAAGGCCGGCGGTACGATGCTGCCTGAGTATCTGACAAAGTCCGCAAAGGAAACGATCGATGAGAGACTCGCTAAATATTATGAGATATATCTTGTTATCTATGCCAAGAATACCAAGCTCAATCTCTCAAAGATGAAGCCTTATGAAAAGATCAATCAGACTTTAGGCACAGTAAAGCTTTCAGAGGTTTTCCCGATAGGAACACCTATCAACATAAGAACTCTCGAAGGAGATGTTGATACAGTCATCACGAAAGATGCTTATCTCATGATCGGCGTTGAGGGCGAAGTCTATCCTATCGATGAGAAGAAGCTTTTAAGCAGTTACCAGATGACGAACTTCGTCTTTACGAGAGAATTCGAGTATGAACCGAGGATCAAGAATCTTCAGACAAACGAAGTCAAACTTGTTATGCCTTTTGCAAAGACCGTAAGAACTATCGGCACGTCGATCATTTTCGCAAAACCTTTGGATCAGCCCGTTAAGCTCTTTACGGCCTGGACAGAAGACAAATATTATTCCGGCCAGGTCGGCGATTATCTCGCTGTCAGAGCAGATGATGAGCATGATATCTACATCATCAAGGAACGCGTTTTTGATAAGTTCTATAAAGCAAGATAAGGTTTAAAGACCGTATCTTGTTCTGATGGCTTCATCGGGTTCCTGACCGTCCAGATACCTGTTCGCTTTATCTATCAGTTCACTTAAGGAATAGTGTCTGAAGTATCCGGGCGTGCATTCGGAACTCGTTCTGAATGAGTAAGTGTAGAAACGGTCAGACGGCTTATGATAGAAGTATATATTCTCGATGCTTGCGATCTCTGTCCATGATGCCATATCGAAAATGCTGAGATGCTCACCTGTCTGTACAAAGAGCTGCCCTGCTTCGTCGTCAAAGTCGAAAGTCGAAAAACCGTCATCATAAAGTGTCATTATGTATTTACGGATCAATTCACCGGTCTTGCTGTTATAAAGCTCAAGATAATTGTCTGAAGCGATATAAAGCACATCACCTTTGAAAGTAGCGCCCAGCCTGTAATAACAGTCACATTTGAGAGTGTACTGCACCTTGAGCGAATCATCGGTAACGATAACGTTATTGCCGTCGGACAACAGGACCATTGATCCGTCATCTGAAGTCGTTACATAAAGATCATGTTTAAGGTCGATTATCCAGCTGTCGGGTACTTTGATCTCTTTGAGAGAAGACTTGGAAAGATCACCGTAGAATAAACGGTTCGATACCGGAACGAAGACCATATCCAGTGCTTCATTATAGACAGGCGCCCCTATATCAAAGGTACTGATATTATCCTTGTTGGACATGGACACAGATCTTGTTTTTGACTTGACCAGATCCATTACTTCCACAGTAACTTCCGAACTGTCAGCATTGCATCCTATAACCGTGCCGTTCGATACGGTATCAGTGCCGGTTAATACATAGTCATCTGCTTTTACCTTGCCGTTCTCGGGATCGATGATATAGATGTTGTTTCCGAAGAAACAGTAGAATTCTTCTCCTATGCGTTTAATCGAATAATTCATTGAAAGCATCGAGACATCCGGAATATCAGCGGTGCTCATAAGCTCTCCCGACATAGGATCTATGACGCTGATCCTTACATCCTGAGTTCCGGAGACAGTTGCCGCGATCACTAAATATTCGTCATCGGCATACCAGTTCTGGTAGTTCGTGCCGCTGATGAACCCGCCATAAGAATCAACCGCTTCCCATTCGTCATCCTGGAAATGTGTGTTGTAAGCTATGATATCCGGGCTGTCTTTTGGAATGAAATATAAAGTCTCGGATATTATGCCGAGAGATATATCACTGCTTAAGATATCAAAGTTTGCCATATCTTCATCCAGCGCTAATACGTAATCCCCGTGTGAGCAAAGGAGTTCAGGCTGATCGTTGTTGTTCCAGTCGCCGGCAGCGATGATCGAACTTCCGGTCTGATATCTGTTTATCTCATTTCCGGTCTCAAGATCGAAGATCACGGCAGCATTTCCCGCATAGCACATAACAGCATTGCGGGAGGGAATATAAAATATATCTACTGTCTTTTCGATATCACGGTATTCCAGATCGGTGTTCCACAAAGGCTGCATTTTTCCGTCAAAGAAATGGTACTTCACATAGCCTGTCCGGATATAAGTATAAGTCTGGCCTGAAAGTGCTATATTATATGCATCCTTATCGCATGACATGACACAGAGATGATCATTGTCTGCAAATCTCAGTTTATAGATGAGGTATGTGTCTACAAAATAGGAATAGTCTGTTCCTGTCTCTGTGTCATAGATATGGATCTTCGATTCTTCGGAATATACAAGAGACGAGTCACAATATGCGATCTTCTTGCCGTCGGGAGATACTGCAGGATCATAAAGGCCGTTTATGATCGAGTTGGGTTTTATCTGATAAGTATCCCTGATGCTTCCGTCTATTGCCGACAGTTTTAAGATGGATCCTTTTCCGTCATCAACGAAGACCGAATTGGAGTTATATATGACATCATCTTTATTAAACAGGGCATCCGGCGCATCATAACTCCAGATGTTTTCCCCTGATGCAATATTGTATGCTTCAACGCTGTCTTTGTATGTGATCAGGATGTTTTCGTTGCCGATAAATAAGACATCCACCGGAACGATTTCCACGGGTTTATTCAGCAGGAGCTTGTGTGTCATAGTATCCCAGCAGTAAACATTTCCTACAATATCCATAGCTGCCAGATATTTCTCGTCATCCGAGAGTTTACAGATAGTTATACGCTGGGATGTCCTGTAGTTCCAGGCAGGCGAATAAGTCAGATTCGAACTCGTCTTATATGCACCGGTTGTCTCCGTGATCGCGCGGACAGCCTGTGCAGTTACCGGCTTTTTGTCCTTTTCGTCTGAAGGAAGCGATGCGAGAGCCAACTGTATGCTGTCGACGCGCTTGTCCTCATTCAGGAGCTGTGTCGCTTCATTTGCCAGATAGACAGAACGGCTCCTTAGGGATTCCATATAACTTTCATTGATCTTTTTGTTGCTGTACATCAGATAGCCGCCAAATGCCGCCAGTGCCACAAAGGCTGCGGCGACGATTATGCCGACACGTCTGATCATGTACTGTCTTCGTCTTCTCAGGAGCTCGTCATAAGAGCATCCCAAAAGAGCAGATGCGAGACGGGGAAGTTCCTCTCTGTCGGCTCTTGCTCTCGGCAGTCTGTAGTCACATGATAAAGGTTCGATAGGAACGGTTACCCTGTGCAGGAATCCCTGGGCATCCAGATATTCCTTCTCCGTCGAGAGGAGTTCTTCGGGAATGACCTCTTCTGGTTCTCCGTCGCAAAGAACGGTTAAGACTCTGTCTGTTGTATGTGTCTGAAGGAAAGTGCGGATCTCTCTTTTGACCCACATGGATTCTTTGGTGTTGGTCGAGCACAGGACGATAAGATACTCGGCTTTCTCGAGTGCATTGGTGATTGTCTCGGTAAGATCGCTCGTGATGGGAAGTTCATCCTTATCCCTGAAAATACGCGTTATCTTCTGGTGTCTTAGATTCTTTTTCAGCTTGTGCGGCACATGGAAGTGCTCAAGCTGTCTGACCAGATGTTCTGCGATGGCTGAATCGAGCTTCGCATGCCTGTAAGAGATAAAAGCGTTATAAAAATCGATCATATAGTAATCCCTTTATCTTTCTTAATTCCTAAATTTTATAGTAACACATCTCTCAGGATAATGTCTCGGCGTTACATTCATAACTGTTTTCAGGATGTTCGAAAGATGCTCGAAAAAGGGATCTTACTTTTTTACGACGACCGTTCCTTTACTGCCGTCGACCGTGACCAAGTCTCCTGTCTTTAAAACGTTGGTTGCGTTGCGGCATCCGACGACTGCCGGTATTCCGAATTCTCTTGCTACTATTGCGGCATGTGACAGAGGTGCTCCGATATCTGTAACGATCGCGGATACTTTGTGGAACGCTACAGTCCATCCCACATTTGTGGCGCGAGTGACGAGTATCTCACCTTCATTGATATCACCGATATTCTTTATGTCATCAATGACCCGGACCGTGCCCGTGACAACGCCTGCGGCACCTGCAAAGCCTTTGACATCAGATGAGATATCCTCTTTTGAGGAACGGCCGCTGACAAACACATCATATCTTCTGTCAGGATCGGCAAGCCATGAATCCGGATCGAACTTTCCGACCACAAGATTGGGAAAGCCGGGATAAGAATTGTACTTTTCGAAATTTTCTTTCCGTGCGGGGATATACATAAGAGCCGAATCATCGCCTTTAAGAAGCGAGAACATCTCGGAGAAGCTGAGCATGAATATATCATCTCCAAGACCGTTTAAAGCTCCGGCCTTAAGGATATATTCCCGGAATACGCAGAATATACGGACACCCTTACTCCTGATATCTTCGCGGAAAACGTTCGCATGTATGAATTTGCGGATCTCCCTGTCTATCCATCCTGCTTTTGAAGGATATTTTTGCTTGAATTCAGACAGAGCTTCCTCATAAGACCTTTTCTGCTGTTCCTGCATCTTATGAAGAGGGGATGATCCGGTCTTCATATCTTTTAAGAGTGAATCGGGGAAGGAAGGATCTTCATAGGGGCGGGGAGACATCAGTTCCATCTCATCAGCTGATCGGTGACCGCAGATGCGGATATATTCCTCTTTTTTCATCCTTCCTTCGGCAACATCTTCCAAAAGGAGCATCGGCTTCATGCAGTCGATTATTCCTACGCAGCCTGTACAGAGTCTGTTTGCCATATCTTCTCCGGCGATCGTTGCGATCTTCCTGCGCGTTCCGAAGAGCGGCAAAAGTGACATTCCGCTCTCCGCCATGATCGAGGCAAGACCGTCGTTCAGATAAGGCTGGAGAACATCATCCCAATATTTCATCAGGGCTGTGCTGTCATTGATCTTGCGGATCTCCGTGATGAGATCATCCGAGATCCGGTCCAGATTCAAAACCATCTCGTGCTTCTGCTTCCTGCTTAATCTGGACTTGTTCTTCGGGAAGAAAAGACTCTTCATCTTGTGAAGAAACACTTTTTTGTCGAAAGGAGAGACCGGGATCTCAACACCTTCGGGGATCTCGCCGGCAAGTTCTCTCACGGCCTCATAAGCTTTTTCTCTTGTCTTTCCGAAGCTCATCATAAGAGAGCACATGACGGATATGTTCATGTATGCCTGACCGTATATGTTATCGAGCCAGTCGGGAAGGCCCAGCACATCGTTGATCTTTTCCAGAACGCTGAAAGTCATGGGACTGACAGGCTTCATGAATATCTCTCCGACGTTGGTCTTGGTCAGGAGCTTACAGCCTGATCCGGAACCGTTGACAGCATAAGTCTTATGGTCGATCCTCTGAAGAGTCGTAATGGGGCGCGCCTGAAGAATATAGACCTTGCGGCCTGATACTGCCCATTCGATGTCCATCGGGACACCGTAGAAAGAGCGTATCGAAAGACAGTATTTTCTTAATGTCTTTGCGTAAGGTTTGATCTCCGGATCGCCTTCATATGAATACTCCATCGTACCGATCCTGAACTCGCCGGCATTTGCCGTTCCTGACACAAGGGCTTCGCCTTCGCCGTGAACGTAATTACCGACTATCTTATCGTCTTTTCCGGTGATGATGTCGGAGGTGAAGATAACGCCCGCAAGATCAGGTTTTACGAACTCCTGGATCACGACACCGATGCCTTCGCCCTCTATGCTGTTCTGTGTTTTATAGTTTTTGACACGCGCATTTTTTGCTGACCCTGCTACAATGTCTACTGCTTCCCTGATCTTTTCCACGGCGACATCTGTTAAAGTCTCATACTGGCCTGCGAACGAGTTGCCCGCACCGTCTTCGCCTATAGCTGATGACCTGACAGCATAGGTTCTGTCCGTCCTTAGTTTTGCGGTCAGCTGTTCAAGTTCTCTGAGTGCTTCTTCTTTTATCTTTCCGTCCCGAAAACCATCCGCGGTGATAACGTATCCCATGGGGATATTCATTTTGAGGTTTATCATCATCATCGATAAAGATGATGCTTTTCCTCCTGCAAGAGCCAGCTTTTCTTTTGGAAGGTATCTGAGGTCGTAAATGTAATCCATGTCAGTCTTCCAGCAACAGATCTATTCTCATATTGATGTATTTTTTCAGCTGCTTTTCGTTATCAAGATCGATACCGAAGCTTTCTCTGATATCTTCTTTGCGGTATATCAGGAGCTGCATCATGGAAGAAAGTTCATAAGAGATAAGTCTGCATTCCTTATCGGTCTTTCTGCCGGCATAATGCTTTTTGACGTAAGGGAACGAGAAAGATTCTTTTCCAAGATCTCTTGCAAAGAGCACATGCCCCGTGATCGCCTTTGTGAACTTCGGATTCTCGACAAGACACTTCGCGACAATGAAGTGGAGTTTCTTAAGAAGGTCTTTCGGTGCGAGATCGGATGCGATAAGTTTTGATACTTCTGCCTCGTTAAGAAAATCCAGATACTGTTTTTGGAAAGTCTCATACAGGAGGTTCTCTCTTGATCCGAAGCAGTAGTTGATCATGGAGGGCTTTGTTCCTGCCCTTTCCGCTATCTGTCTTGATGTCACACTAAGCGGATCGTCGGATTCCTCCATAAGGCAGAAAGCAGCTTCGATCAGTTTGTTCTTGGTTATATTGAGTTTCTCGGTTTTTTGCATGGCGGCCTCACATTATTAAACATGTTCAATAATGATGATAGCACAGGTCTTTTCGCACTGCAACAAGTACGTTCTCCTGCAATGATATAATGACTTAACCCGTCATAAATGGAGGAACGATATGGTACGGCACGTTATAGTATGGACGCTCAAGGACGAATTCAGCGACAGCGAGAAGGAAGCGATAAAATCAGGGATAAAAGAAGGTCTTGAAGGACTTAAGGACAAGATCCCCGGACTTGTTGAGATCAGGGTTTACACCGAAAAGCTCCCGAGCTCGAGCGGTGATGCAATGCTCGATTCCCTTTTCGAGAACGGGGAGGCATTAAAGAATTATTCCTCCAATCCTTTACACGTTGAGGTAGCGGCCACAAAGGTAAGACCGTTCGTGAAGATAAGGAGCAGCTACGACTTTGAATGTTAATATTCCGCACCTCATGATCTCCGGGACTTTGTCTGGAGCATGAGCGATCCCTTAAATCTGACAGAAAAAAAACAAGGCTTTAGGAATATAATACAAATCAGGATACTTCATTACAGAAAGGAATCTTACTATGGAAGGATTAGAAAAAGTTTGCGCATTTTTGGAAAAGACAAAGACATACTATCTGGCTACAGCAGAAGGCGACCAGCCGAGAGTCAGACCTTTTGGCACAGTGCTGGTCTATGACGGAAAGCTCTATATCCAGACAGGCAAGGTAAAGCCCGTATCTAAGCAGCTTGCTGTAAATCCGAAGGCTGAGATCTGTGCTTTCGACGGCGAGACAGGCACGTGGCTCCGTGTATCCGGCGAACTCATTAACGACGATTCCCGCGATGTTAAGGTTGCTATGTTAGACAAGCACCCTGAACTCAAGTTTATGTACAGTGCTGACGACGATAACACCCAGGTGCTCTATTTCAAGGATGCAACTGCCGTATTCAGTTCATTCACAGGCGCACCCGAAACGATCAAGTTCTGAAGTCATATATTTTTCAGGATTCTTTATGCCGTCCCGGATAAGAGTAAAACGCTCCGGGGCGGCTTTTAGTACCATAGAAAGTGTAATTGTTAGAGAGTAATTAACTCCGACAGTTGCACTTTTTATATGCTTACTCCCACATGCCTTTCTGCTTTATGCCTGATGCGAGTGCCAGCTCTTCGAGCTTTGAGATCTCATCATCAGTAAGCGCCAGGGACAGGCCTTTTACCAGAGGCTCGATATGCTTTGTCTTATTGATCCCGACGATAGGTATTACTCCTTTTGAGATTGCCCAGGCGATCGCTATCTGCGACGGATCGATATCATATTTGCTGCCCAGCTCACGGATGAAATTTATGAGCGCATCAGCTTTCTTAAATTTGGATCTTCCGAACATCATGCTTCTCATCGAGAAGGCTTCAAACGGATGCGTACTGTCGTAGTGACCTGACAAAGCACCCTGCTCAAGCAGCATATAACCGAAGAAGATAATGCCGTGTTCTTTGCAGAACGACAGCGTGTCAGCTTCTCTCTCCATCGCGAAAAGGCTGTAGTGATTCTGTATAGCGTCAAGGTGAGCACCGTTCTCTTCAAGGACTTTGCATGCCAGCGCGATCTGCTCCGGACTGCCGTTCGACAGACCGATGCTTCCTATAAGACCTTCCCTGTAGCACTCAGCCATTTCCTTCATGTTGCTCTCAATGTTTTTCGGTGAATGAAGAAAATAAAGATCTGCTCTTGATATGCCTAGTCTTTCAAGGCTTGCCGTAAGAGCTTTCCTTGTCTCTCCTTCGTGGTATCTTTTTCCGGGAAAATGTTTTGTCGAGATAAATATATCCTTTTTGTCTTTTATGAAACTTCCTATGTAGGATTCGGAGGTTCCGTTTCCGTAGACTTCCGCGGTGTCCCAGGCAAGAAATCCCGCACCGTATGCTTTATCAAACACCTCCCTGAGATGTTCTTCTGAGAAGGTCTGCCCGAAAACCGTTTTCGAGCCGTTGACGCCTTTGCCCCATGACCATGTGCCGATAAGACCTGTATTAAGTGTTTTGCCGTTAAGCCCGTAATTCATACCGCACCTCTTAATTGGATTTCTGATCTTATGGTAACGCAGGTTGATGAAATATACTTTAAGCATTCTTTAATTTGTTTTTTCTGTGCTACAATCTTGAAAAAATGAAAGCCGGAACAACATGATCCAGGATATCTACCCGCATAAACTAATCAATCACTATGACCCTGCAAAAAAGGCTGATGAGACCAGCCTCATCATTGTGATCAGGGATGGCGAAGTCCTGGTAAAAGGCGATCTTTTTCCCGAATTGAGAAACCTCGGCATCGGAAAAGAAGATCTCACATATCTGTTCTCTTTGGAAGATGAGAACGATTACTTTCTTTTCGATGTCACAGGAGATGAGGAATTTGAAGCTCCGGAAGGATATGAATTCGTAAATATCCGCGCCTTCAGACGCTCAGGCACTGCAAAGAAATACAGGGTGTTTCTTGCATATACCGCATACCAGCTCGCGCGCTGGTACAGGGATAACAGATTCTGCGGAAGGTGCGGAAAGAGAACGTTCCTTGACAGCAGGGAACGCGCTGTCCGCTGTGAATGCGGAAATGTTATATATCCCAGGATAATCCCCGCCGTGATCGTCGGTATCACAAACGGTGACAGGATACTTGTGACCAAATACAAGACCGGATTTGCGCATTTCGCGCTCGTCGCGGGATTTACCGAGATCGGTGAGACGCTGGAAGAGACAGTCGCAAGAGAAGCGATGGAGGAGACGGGCCTTAAAGTAAAGAACATCCGTTACTACAAATCACAGCCCTGGGGGATCGTTGATGACATCCTCGTAGGTTTTTACTGCGACGTTGACGGTGATGATACGATAAAGATGGATGAAGGCGAACTCAAGATCGCCGAGTGGCGCGCAAGGGAAGATGTCGAACTCCAGCCCGATGATTACAGCCTCACAAATGAGATGATGAAGATGTTCAAAGAGGGCAAAGCCTGATACGGTAAACCGGTCACGGAGGACCCGGTATGGAAAAGTCATATCTCGACAGCAATGATTATGGCATAAAAGATGACGGGTATACCGAGAGACAGGCGAAGAAAGCATGTATAATCTCGCTTGTTTTGAGATATGCGTATCCGGTGGTCATCTGTATTGCTTTTGGTCTTTCTGTCGTCTTTTCTTCTAAGGATACGGAAGGAATGCAATCGATAGTAACGCTGTTTGAGCTGCCGTTTATCCTGATATTCGTCACGTATGTGATCTCCTGGGTCCTTATGATAAAAGTCCGTTTACGCAGGTCCGATTACAGATTCGGCAAGATCTTAATGTTGCTCTATATCGGTGATACGGTGCTGGGGATCTTAGTTTTTATCATTCAGCTGACAATTTATTTTGCTAAGTCAGGGTTAGTATGAAAACCGTCCGGATATCAGCCCTTGATCTTTCCGATCAATAAACACACGATGAATGCGGCAATGTCGGTAACGACGATCGTTGAACCTACGGGAGTGTCGAGCAGGATCGAGAGTATGATCCCGAACAGTGCGCAGAATACTGACAGCACAGCCGAGAATACCGTCACCGAACGGAAACTCTTAAATATCCTCATCGCTGACAGTGCGGGGAAGATTACAAGTGCGGACACGAGGAGCGATCCGACGAGGTTCATCGCGAGTACTATAATGACTGCTATTATCGTTGCGATCACGAAATTCAGGACACCGGTCTTTGTTCCGACCGCTTTCGCAAAATTCTCATCGAATGTCACGGCGAAAAATCTGTTATACAAAGCGATAAAAGCGATTACCACAACTATGGATAAAACTATGCAGAGCACGACTTCTGATTTTGTCAGAGTAAGGATCTTCATCGATCCGAAAAGAGACGAACAAACGTCGCCCGCAATATTGGAAGAAGTCGGAAAGATGTTCATCAGAAGATAACCGAACGCCAAAGCTCCGACAGAGATCATCGCGATTGCCGCATCGCCTTTGATCTTTGCATTCTGCCCTGACCACAAAAGAAGGATAGCGCAGACTATCGTGACCGGGAGAGTCAGCAGCATCTGGTCAGTAAGTCCGACCACTGCCGCTATTGCCATTGCTCCGAATGCGACATGCGATAAGCCGTCACCTATATAAGAAAATCTCTTGAGCACGAGGATAACGCCGAGCAGTGATGAGCAAAGAGCAATAAGTACGCCTGCGATAAGTGCATATCTTACGAAAGGATAAGCGAGGTAACTGATCAACGTGTTAAGCATGATGATGGTGACCTCCTTCCCCGAGATACTTGCTTCCCGCTGCGGACTTTTTGTAGTCCTCCACGGTCCCGAAAAAGAACTCGTTGCCTATATGCAGAACGTGCTTCGCATACTTGACCGAGCATGCAATGTCATGAGAGATCATGATGACGGTAATGCCTTCGTCATTGAGCTTGTCGATGAGCGAATACATCTCGCTCGTAACAAGCGGATCCAGGCCTGCTACAGGTTCATCAAGCAGCAGCATTTTCTCTGTGGCACAAAGCGCTCTTGCAAGAAGAACGCGCTGCTGCTGTCCGCCGGAAAGATCCCTGTAACACCACTTTGCGAGATCTTTTATTCCCAGGCGGTCCATATTTTTCAAAGCTCTTTTATGATCTGCTTTTGAATAGAATAGACGGAATCCCAGACTGTTCTGGCAGCCGGATAAAACGACCTCATAGACTGAAGCCGGGAAATCCTTCTGAACGATGGTCTGCTGCGGGAGATAACCGATCGCGGATGCGGTCAGGTCATCTTTATATTCGATAGTTCCGCCCAAAGGCTTCTGGAGACGGAGGATCGTTCTCATGAGCGTGGATTTGCCCGCGCCGTTCTCGCCGACGATGCAGAGATAATCGCCCTTCTCGACAGCAAAGCTCAGGTCTTCGGCAAGGGTGATGTTCTCATATCCGAGTTTAAGATTTTTGCAGATCAGCTGCTCCATGTATGCCTCATAAAAATAATATGTACGGAAGGCTATTATAGGAGCACCCGTTCAGGGTGTCAATATGAAACTGATTATCAATTTCACAAAATTTGCAGATTTTGCCCCGAAAAGACGGACATTGAGTCGGACATCATTTTCGCAAGGGGTAAACGTCATAACATCGGGTAATGATTTCCTAAAAGCGGACGTTATGCCGTCAAACTTCTTTTTCCAACAGAATGAATCCGGACAACGTTATTTCCGTGGTAAAAACCTTAACTGTAAAATCATTTTCAAATCAATACACTAACGATACACTGAATAGGTAAGATAATTGCATCGACGGAGGTTCTCATGTACAGAGTATTGCTCGTTGAAGATGACAGCCAGATAAGGCAGGTCATAGGCGATTATTTCGGAAGGCGCGATCAGATCACGCTGGATTTTGCAGAGGACGGAAACACCGGTCTGAGCAAGATCCTTAACGGGGAATATGATCTCTTCCTTCTCGACATAATGATGCCGGGCCTGGACGGCTTTGAACTCTGCAAGATCATCAGGAAGAGATCGGATAAGCCGATCGTTTTCCTCACGGGAAAGGTGAGGGAGGAAGACATCCTGTACGGCTACGAACTCGGCGCAGACGATTACATCGTAAAGCCATTTTCGATAGCGGTCCTGTACAAAAAGCTGATGGCGATCCTCGAGCGTGCAACAACTGAACATGTGGAACATAAGATCCTTGAGACCGGTCAGATAACATTAGACCCCCTGAGATTTGAAGTACGCGTGGCAGGGGATGTCGTGGATCTTCCGCCCAAGGAATATCAGATCTTAAAGTACATGATGGAACACCCGGGTGTTGCAGTAACGAGAAAACTCCTGCTTGCCGTTGCCTGGGGAGGAGATGACTTCATCTCCGAAAGGGTTATCGATAACCGCGTCAAGAACCTCCGGAAAAAACTTCGAAAAGACGGAGCCCGTATCAAGACATTGATAGGTGTCGGATACAGGTTCGATTAAGGAGCGTCCGGCAAGGACGGCCGCAAACGGGGAGGAGTTACATCATGAAAAGGAAGAAGTATTTCCATTTTGCGATCGGAAGGGTGATAGCAGGTCTTATTATCGGTGCCGTGATATTCGGCGTGACAGTTGTGAATTTTTCGAACATTTACGACAGTTCAGTGGAGAACGGATATATCAACCGCCAGGATTCTTATAAGAAGCTTATCGAGAACTATTCCAACGGTAAATACGATGAAACTTTTTTAGAGATCATTACGAATATTTATTATGCGGACTATATCAGGTTCGCGAAGATCAATGACGACGGAAGCATTGAGCCTGTTTATGAGACTAATTACGGCATCATTCCGGTTGAAGACAGCTTGCACCTTTGGTACGACATTACGAAAGACGAGACCTTGCTCGCACAGGGCAAAAAGTCCATCACGTTAAATGACAGCGACTGGGTTATCGAATATAAGAAATGCGATGAGGCATGGCAGTTAGGTGATATCATCGACACAAGGTATACAAACAGCTGGGATCTTTGTGCTTCCGACTTTGGGTACGGCGGTTACTATTCAAACAAATTCTTTTATGTAGCAACTGAATTAAGCGGATTTCTGGCATATGGCCAGCCCGTGATCGAGTCTCACTATGTTGATGGTGATACTCTTCATATCGGCAAGGTATCACAGGTCGGTTACGAACCGTTTTTTTCAAGGCCTTTCGCAAAGAAATGGGATTTTACCGACAGCTCCAAAGCAGATCTCTACGTCACTGTAGATGAGGAAGGTTTTGCCGACGAACTTTATATGTACAGAAAAGCAGACCGTCCGGATGCATTTTTAAATGATCTCGGGATGATCTTCCTTGCAGATAACTTCAATGATCTCAGGAGTGAGTTTGACAGAAGATTCGGAGACGATTACGACTGGGATTACGATCTCGATTACACCGATTATTACGCATACGGCGGACCGGACAACACGCATGATGATGAGTACAAATACTCCATAACCACACACCGCGAAGGCGGCATAACAAGAGGCATCATCAACGTATACAAGATCAACGGCCAGCAGTACATGGTTGAATTCGTTATGACAACACTGCTTTTTGAGGATTTCTATGAACCTTTCCTGATACTCTTTGCGATCGTTCTCTTTATCCTCTGCGCCGGCATAGCCCTGCTTACGGCGATAAGGCCGTACAGTCAGTACAAGAAGGCATATGAGAATAACATCTTCAAGAACAATCTCATCGACAGCCTTGCACATAACATGAAGACTCCTCTGCAGATACTGGGAGGATATGCCGAGAACCTCAAAGATGTTCAGGGAGGCGAAGAAAAGGACCGTTATGCAGATCAGATCCTTGCCAAGACCAATGAGATGAACAAGGATATAGAGGCTATCCTTAAGACCGCCGAAAAATCCGACATGAAACTTGTAAAGTCTTCTGTCCGTTCATGTTTTGATGATGCAGCGAAAAAATCAGGTGCAGAACTTGATATCGCAGGTGACCGTGAGATCAGGATGGATAAGGATTACTTCTGCCAGGCTCTGTACTGCCTTGTGGATAATGCAAACAGATATAAGACCGAAGGCTCGGGGATCGATGTAAAGATCGGCAAGAAGGAAATCGTTATCAGAAATAAGACGGATGCCGGGAAATTCACTTCGGGTACGGGACTCGCGCTTGCCGGAAGGATACTTGAGCAGCACAGGTTAAAGCTTAATACAAAACTCGAAAACGGTGTTTTCGAAGCCGCGATAACTAAGAAATAACAGGAGAATAAGCAGGAATAGAAAACAATCCCCCGAATGCAGGTTTTGCCCTTTGTGTTACAATAGCGGACAGGACTTCTGCATGAGGGGGATCATTCTGTGAAAAGCAGCACCAGACTTATTATCGTTTCATGTCTTGCACTGGCAATACCGTTGTTGTGCGGATATTTTATGAGAGACCTTTTGTTTAAAGGTGTTGTTGCGACTTATGAAGAAGCTGCTCTCAACCAGTCCGAATACAGGGACAAGTGGATCTCTTATGAAGTCATTGCCTGCTTCGGAGAATATGCGGAATCAACAGAGACACATTATTTTATCCCCACAGGACATGAATATTACTATCTTGTATGGATGGAGGACGGCTCGATCATGCCTTTGTCGGTTTCAAAGAAGTCTGACAAGGAATACCTTGATGCTCTTTCCGATGCAACATACGATTACTGCGATTATAAAACGGATTATATCGATATGGAGCCGAGGACCTTCATAGGTACCGTCACCACACAGGATTCGGAGATCCTCGGATATTATAACGAGACGCTCGATTATATGGGGACCAGCGAAGCAAACGGCTGGACGATACGTTATACGCTTCTTGACTGCACATCCACACGCGGCGGTACTATTGCGCTTGTCTGCGCTGTCATGCTGATCCCGATACTGGGTTTTGTTACTGCTTTTACAACTGCCCGAAAAGAGAAAAAGAAGGTCGAGAACCAGGAAGAGACATTCCTGCCCAAGTAAGGGAACTGCCCGGGAAGAAGATGCTTAGGCAAAGAAGTGGTTTACGATAGGTGTGATGAGCCTTGCGTTGTCCTCGTTGAGCGAACAGGAGAACGCGGGCTTTTTCTCATCTTTTAAGAAGATCTGGGCAAAATTGCTCATATAACCGCTGGTGTTTGAAGCGTGGCCGAAATTGCTCTTATCAATGACTATGGTCTTCTTTTTCTTCTCATAAACGATCCTGTCTTTAGTGATCTCAAGACCGCATATTTTGGCTGTGGCGCCGTTTTCGATCCTGTCTGTAAGTCTCTCGCAGACTTTTCTTATAACGATGTCGTACATGGGTTCCGCAACGACATCGTACTCGTTCTTGATCCGCTTATAAGTGCCCATTCCGTAAGCGGAATAACCGTTACGGCTGAACTTGTGTTTGGTGCCGTCGTATGTCGTGAACGTGAAGTTATATGTGAAGGATTTGCTGAAATAAAAGTAGATCATGGATGACTGGTTCAGAGCGGCTGCCTGAACGATGGCTATGTCATCGTATTTTACGACATCGCCGTTCATATCGACGAAAGTGTCATAAAAGGTTAATGTCTTTCTGTCCTTGTCGTAAGGCACAACAAGCCTGCCGTCTTCTGTCAGATCGATCATCTTTTCATTCTCCGTAAAGCACTTTTCGAAAACATATCAAAACAGAGATAAGTCTACTTATTTGGAAAATCCAAGTCAACAAATGTTCATCTAAGGTTAAAAGTATCTGCCTTGATTTTACTTTAAGACTCGAATATCCTTTTGATGTTTTAAGTTTTGTCAAAACGGAGGAATAAATAATGGGTAGTTTAAAAGACGATTGGAAAGAGACCGGCAAGGACCTGGGCGGCGCGTTCAAACAGCTTGGCAAGTCTATCGTTAAGTCCGGCGCGACAGTTGTTAATAAGGCTAATGACTGGGCCGAAAAGGACGATGCCAAAGAAGCGGCAAAAAAGATCGTATGCCCCAATTGCGGAGCTGAGATGACCGATCCGGAGGCTTTGTTCTGTCTTAAGTGCGGCGAAAAGCTCAATAAAGCCGCAGAATGAGCATTTTAAGTAATTAACCGTTAAAGGGGCGTCTTGGGGAAAAGAGGGGCCCCTTTGTCTTTGAGGTTAGTCTTAAATAACCGGTTTTCGGGCATAGCGAAAATCATTTGGCAAAAAAGCCGTGCTTTAATATTAAATCTTCTGTTAATTACGGGATAATACCCTTATTTTACGGTTGAGTTTTGCCGAAAAGATTGTAAGATAAGTACGTTATAAAAAATATTCAGGAGGACATATATATGGCATTGGTAACAACGACCGAGATGTTCAAGAAGGCTTATGACGGCGGTTATGCTGTTGGTGCTTTCAACGTAAACAACATGGAAATCGTTCAGGGAATCACAGAGGCAGCAGGCGAGCTCAAGAGCCCTGTTATCCTTCAGGTTTCAAAGGGCGCAAGAGCTTATGCTAATCACACATATCTCGTAAAGCTCGTTGAGGCAGCTATCATCGAGAACCCTGATATCCCGATTGCTCTTCACCTCGACCACGGTGATACATTCGAGCTTTGTAAGTCATGCATTGACGGCGGCTTCACATCCGTCATGATCGACGCTTCTTCAAAGCCTTTCGAAGAGAATATCGCTCTCACAAAGCAGGTTGTTGAGTACGCTCACGATCACGGCGTAGTTGTAGAGGCTGAGCTTGGTACTCTTGCAGGTATCGAGGATGAGGTTGTCGTAGAGGCAGGCCACGAGAGCTACACAAGACCTGAAGAGGTTGAGGAATTCGTTTCCAGAACAGGATGCGACTCCCTCGCAATCGCTATCGGAACAAGCCACGGCGCTTACAAGTTCACAGCAGCTCAGTGCACAAGAAATGAAGAGGGCATCCTTGTACCTCCTCCGCTCCGTTTCGACGTTCTCGAAGAGTGCATTAAGAGACTTCCGGGCTTCCCGATCGTTCTTCACGGTTCTTCTTCCGTACCTCAGGAATTCGTTAAGATGGTTAACGAGTACGGCGGAAATATGCCTGATGCAGTAGGTATCCCTGAAGAGCAGCTCCGTAAGGCAGCTACACTCGCTGTATGCAAGATCAACATCGACTCCGATATCCGTCTTGCTATGACAGGTAACATCCGTAAGTATTTCGCTGAGCACCCTGATCACTTCGATCCCCGTCAGTACCTCAAGCCCGCTCGTCAGGCTGTTAAGGACATGGTTGCTCACAAGATCAAGTATGTTCTCGGATCAGACGGTAAGGCTTGATCCTGAATCTGACCTTCTAAGAAAAGATTTCCAAAAGGCCGCTTCTTATACTCGGAAGCGGTCTTTTCTTATGGAATAAAGCAGGAAAATGATGAGCATTATGCCGGACGTTTGATATCTGCAACATTTGTATCTCCGGAAATGTAGTGATATATAATAACCCCAAGTTTGGAGGAACGTTCTGATGAACAAAAAGCTTATATCCGTTATCCTGGTCCTGGCTAATGTGCTCTCATTGGCCTCCTGCTCGTTTTTTGACAGACCGGTCACTGAAACTGCAGACGATGATAATGATGAACCTTCAGTTGCACAGGAGAAGGTTTTCAATACGATAGACAAAGTTGCAAAGTCTCTTGCCGAATGTGACTATGAAAGCCTTATTGACCGCTGTACCAAGGAACCGTTGGAGATAAAGGAAGCTATGCCGGTGGTCGAAATGACGGATCCGGATGATATTGACGCGGAAAAGCCTGATAACAAACTCGTCATCGGGAACATGATCGCCTCGACCATTTCATATGAGATCGATGAAGAAAGCTTTGAGAAAAAGGCTTTAGGAAGCAAGTGCTCTGTTGATGTCATATTCTCATATAAGGATTATCACAAGGTGCTGGATAAGAGGCAGAAGTTCCTGGGGACAGCTGATTTCAACACACTGCTTTTTGAAGAAGACAGCAGGGTGGATCTGACTTTTACCCTCGAATTTCAGAAATATCACAGCAGATATCTCCTTGTAAACGCGGACGACCTTGCAAAGCTCTATGAATACGAAGATACCGAACTTGAATATTACAGAAGTCTTTTCGATCTGGTCGAAAACATTTACCTGACAGGTGATAAATACGATCCTGAAAAAGAGTGTTATACCGATACCGATACCCTGGAGATCGTTCTGGAGATAAGCGAGGAAGGTCAGGATTATGTCTGGCAGTATGCTTACAGGGTTGCAAATGAGACCACGCCCAAATGGACCGATCTTTATAATTCAGGATGGATCACCGAGACGGGACCGAAAGAGATCCATGTCACATACACTCATGATGAGATCCTGGAAACAGGATATTACTGCATCCTTTTCTATAATACCTACGACGGAACTGTCTATGGTATGGAATTCGACGTGTTTAATACTCAGTCCGAAGCCTCGGCGTCAGAAGAGACATCGGCAGATATTTCCGAAGAGACAACTGAAGAAGGCTGATCTGAAGCCCATTTGCGCTCGATCCTCTTAAAGATGACCTTTGCGATCACCATCGCGGATAATGAAGCCATGACCCATGCGAACGGATCGGAGGCTACTGCGATGTAATAGTTGTGGACATGTATCGAATAAAACGAGGTGATCATTCTTGCTATGAGTTCTATAACTCCCAGGATCATGGCGATGCTCGCATAACCTACTGCCTGTACCGAATGTCTGTAGATAAAGATCATGGAAAGGAAGAAGTAGCAGACAGCACACTCAATGATATAAGGCATTGCCCACGGAATATACAGTGACACGTCCACGTCCGCATCGAAAAATATCCAAAGCACATGAGGGACTGCCAGTACGGCAAATACTGCGGCAACAATGGAATAGACAACATAGATCTTAAGGGCGACCCTTATGCCTTCCCTTATCCTCTTCATATTGCGAGCTCCGAAGTTCTGACCGGCAAATGCTGCCATCGTAAGGCCTACCGAGAACATTCCCTGTGTGATTATGCCCTGAAATTTGTTTGCTGCCGTGATAGCAACAACGGCATCGTCGGAGAATGTGTTGAATGCGCTCTGCATGATAACTGTTCCTGAAGCTGTTATGCCGTACTGGACCGACATCGGAATGCCGAGTCTTAATTGCTCTTTGACAGTCGGCATGTCAAATTTCCAGTCTTTTTTCGAAGGCCTTAATGACGGCATCTTTTTGTAGATGTAGATAACGCACGGGATAACGGCAAGTGCCTGGGCCATGACTGTTGCCAGTGCGGCGCCGAATGTCGCCATTTGAAATACGATGATGAAAAGAAGGTCCAAGCAGACATTGGTTGCTGCAGAGCAAAGAAGAACGATCAAAGGCATCTTGCTGTTGCCGACAGATCTCATCAATGATGCGCAGTAGTTGTACATGATATTGAAGATAATGCCGGCGCAGATCGTGGATATATATGTATATGCGTAATCGAAAAAGTTCTCTGAAGTGTTCATCAGGACAAGGAGCGGATGCATAAAAATCAGGCCCGTGACTGTGATGATCCCGGCGATCAGGACACATAAGAAAAAGCCGTTCGTGACAGAACGCTTAACTCCCTCTGAATCAGAAGCTCCGTAACGCTGGCTCGTGAGAATGGTGAATCCCGCGACCATGCCGTTGGATGTTCCGAACATGAGGAACATTATGGTTCCGGTGGATCCGACTGCGGCAAGTGCCAGAGGGTCAACGAATCTTCCGACAATGATCGTATCCACGATGTTATAGAGCTGCTGGGCAACATTGCCCATAAGCAGCATCATCGTGAACTTCAATATGATCGACATCGGATTGCCCTTTGTCATATCTGTATCGGTTCTTCCGCGAGCCATGATATCCTTCCCCACTGCACTTGTTTTGAACATTTTATGACCGCTTTGTACGGTTAATACCGCAAACTCTGAAAATATATAACAATATAAGTGAATCGACAATACCATAAATATTAAGAAAGACACTTTGCTTCTTTATTTCATCAAGTTTTTCCCGCAAGCAAGAAAAAAACAATAAAAGCAAGTAAAATACAATCAGCCGTTTTTGAATTAATGTATATTCAATGTAGTTGCATTATCTTCAACGCCGACGCTATTTATCAACGGAGGTCATTTTAATGAACGAGATAACCCTTAACTGGAATGAATATACCGAAGCAGCCGTTAAGACTGCAGCAGAAGGCATTGTCATGCTCGAGAACAAGGGCGGTGTCCTGCCTTTGAGAAAAGGTTCTCGGGTGGCTCTTTTCGGAAGGATGCAGACTCATTACTACAAGTCCGGCACAGGTTCCGGCGGAATGGTCAACGTCCATCATGTTACCGATATCAGGGAAGGATTAAACGACTGTCCTGACATAACGCTCGATCCCGGACTTATGGATATATACGACAGATGGGATGAACAAAATCCCATCGACAAAGGTCTCGGCTGGGGCAAGGAAGCCTGGTCACAGGCTGAGATGCCTGTATCTGAAGATCTGGCGAAAGAACTTGCATCGCGCAATGATGTCGCGGTGATAATAATCGCGAGAACAGCAGGCGAAGACCGCGATAATTCCTCCGATAAAGGCGCATATTATCTGAGCGACAGCGAAGAGGAGCTTTTGGAAAACGTTTCCTCGGCATTTGAAAAGACGATAGTCCTTCTTAATGTCGGCAACATCATCGATATGTCCTTTGTTGAGAAATACGGCATAAAAGGCGTGCTCTATGTCTGGCAGAGCGGCATGACCGGAGGCATCAGTGTTGCAAGAGTATTATCCGGCAAGGTGAATCCTTCAGGATGCCTTCCCGACACGATCGCAAGATCGCTCGAAGATTATGCATCCAACGATAACTTTTGCAGAGACCTTAAAGAAGATGTCTATCAGGAGGATATCTTTGTAGGCTACAGATACTTCTCGACATTTGCGGAAGACAAAGTACTTTATCCGTTCGGAGCAGGTCTTTCCTATACTGTTTTCGAACTGACGGATGCCGAACTGGAATTCGGGAACAATACCGTTACCTTCAGCGTCACGGTAAGAAATACCGGTGATGTTCCGGGAAAGAAAGCCGTAATGCTCTACTGCAAAGCACCTGACGGAAAGCTGTCAAAGCCTTCAAGGGTGCTTACGGGATTTGCCAAGACCGGAACGATACCTTCAGGCGAGCAGGAGAGAGTTACGATCACCGCGCCTGTAAGAAGGTTTGCCTCCTTTGATGACGACGGAAGGAGCGGCACAGGTGCTACAGGATTCGTGCTCGAAAAGGGTGTTTATGAATTCTTTGCCGGAAGTGATTTTATAACTGCCGAACCTGTTGGATCTTTTGAGATCTCTGAGACACAGCTCCTTGAAGAGCTTGGCACGGCACTTGCCCCGTCAAGAGCATTTAAGCGCCTTATCGCTGTTCCCAACGGCGACGGAACATATTCCAAAGGTGAAGAAGACGCGCCTCTTCTTACTGACAATTATCTTGGATCAAGGATGGATCGCGTAGGTCCTGAGATCGAACAGACCGGAGATAAGGGCATCAGGCTTTCTGATGTTAAGAGCGGAAAGAACACTATGGATGAGTTCATTGCCCAGCTCTCGGATGAGGATCTCTGCCTCATTATAAGAGGAGAAGGAATGGGAAGCCCTAAAGTCACCATCGGAACGGCCGCAGCGTTCGGAGGTATCACAAAGGAGCTGAAAGGAATGGGCATTCCCACTCTTTGCTGCACTGACGGTCCTTCAGGAATGAGACTCGATTCAGGCAAGAAGGCATTCTCCCTTCCCAACGGTACATGCCTTGCTTCGACATTCAATACAGACCTGATCGAGGAGCTTTATACATATCTCGGCATCGAAATGCTCTCGAACAGGATCGATGCGCTCTTAGGTCCGGGGATCAATATTCACAGACATCCCTTGAACGGACGCAACTTTGAATACTTCTCCGAAGATCCTCTCCTTACGGGTCTTATGGCTTCGGCCCAGGTAAAAGCTCTTGAAAAGAGCGGTGTTACTCCTGTCATAAAGCATTTCTGCGCCAACAACCGCGAGACCAGAAGACGCGAGATGACATCGACAGTATCTTCCCGTGCTCTTAGAGAGATCTATCTTCCTGCCTTCGAGATCGCGATCAAAGAAGGCGGAGCAAGATGCGTAATGACAAGTTATAACCGCATTAATGGTATCTACAGCGCCAACAATTACGATCAGAACACCATGATCTTAAGAGAGCAGTGGGGCTTCACAGGCCTTGTTATGACTGACTGGTGGGCATATATCAATAACGACGACAACGATCCCGGGCAGTATTCTCTTGAAGCACATTCTGCTATGGCAAGATCCCAGAACGACGTATATATGGTCTGTACAAGCGTCGAGAAAGAGAATCTTCCGGAATCCGATTGTTATAAGGAACTGACGGAAGGCGACGGCTCGCGCATTACACGCGCCGAGCTTCAGCGAAATGCCCGCAATATCCTGAACTTTGCCATGAACACGCCTGCCATGGACCGTGTTCTGGGAAATGAGATCAAGGTAACTCACATCGACAGTCCGTTCAAAGATGATGATGTCGAAGTCGATTCTGATGTTTTCTACACGCTTGATGACGAGCTTACGATCGAATGCACCGCCAAGACTTCAAGAGGCAAGGACTTTATCTTCGGCATCACTTCAGCAAGAGCCGGATATCTCTCGCTTGAATTCTTCGGTTATTCAAATCTCGGCGAGCTGGCACAGATCCCGATGACTCTCTATATTACGAGCATTCCGGTTGCCGTTCTTACCTGGAACGGAACAAACGGCGAGATCGTATCCAAGAAGATCGAGTGCATGATGTATACCAAGAACTGTGTTTTCCGCGCTCACTTCGCATCGGGCGGAATGTCGGTAAAGTATCTTAAGATCAGATACGAAAGACCTTTTGACGGCACGGAAGGACAGCCGGAATAAAGACCGTACAGAAGAAAAATCACATGCATTGCCGTCCTTTAATTGTGCTTGTTTTACATGCTTAGCTGTCCTGGCATGATGTATGGAATTTATAAATACTGTATTTTGTATTAAAATAGTGTCGGCTCGTTAACGGGCCGACCTTTTATTTAAGGGGATATATGAGAAGAGATTACTTCACATGTGTATTCTTAGGACTTATTGCGGGAGCATTGACTTTCGTATGCTTTAAGCCGCTCTACTTTACTTATGCGGCTGTGATCCCGAGAGACTTTTCTCTTATGGAGCGATTGATGAGCGTGCTCTACACATTGTTCTTTATTTTCTTTCTGCCTTGCTTTGCAGCATTCAAAAAGAAGGAATGGATCAACTGGGGACTTGCCGCTTACGGTCTCATGGCTTATTTCCCTTTATGGTTCTATCCGTCGGCAGAACTCATCAAAGGCGAGGACGCAAGCATCATCCACATCCTCGGAGCACTCGTATTAAGAGCCATATATGCGGTAATGCAGGCACCGTTTGCAGCGCTCTCCAGACTTATCGGTGATTCCGGAGCATCCCGTGTCGTATACTGGCTCCTGCCGGTATCGATCATCTGGCCGGTCATATTCCGCATTGTCAGATTCTACAGGAGAGCATATCTTTCAGAGCAGCTCAATCCCATGACTCAGGATCAGGCAGCTCCAGCCGCAGCCAAGACACCCGAAGCTCCCGATAAGCCGGAAGTTCTGGGAACGGTAATTACGGCTCCTGTCACGGCGCAGACACCGGCCGATATCACTCGAAAGCATAAATCTGCAGATAAAAAAGAAGACGCAGTAAAGATGCCGCCTTCAGAATCAGAAGAAAAGCCTGCTGTAAGTGAAGGACGTTCCGCAAAAAGAGCCGGCGTCAGAGCTCCCGTAAGACCTGTTCATCTGGGTGTTGAATCACCTGAGACTGATAAGGTTGAAGCGCTTGAACCGGGCACCAAAAAAGATGAAAAGACAGGATCAGATGAGGTGATCGAACTCGGCGCTCCCAAGCCGAAATCAGATGAGGCTATCCCTATGCCTCCTCCGAAGCCTGCTCCTGATGAAGCGATCCCTTTGGGTGCTCCGAAAAAAACAGACGATGTGATTCCAATGCCTCCGCCGAAGTCATCAGGATCAGATGAGGCAATAAAGCCGGATTCCGGCAGCAAGGGTCAGGACTGAGGCTTTAGGTTGAAAACATACCGAACACCTTGTAAAATGTATCAGTTGACTAACAGCATGGAGATTCGAATCTAATGGCAAAGAACAAAAAATACTGGAAGACTTTGCTTGCGAGCAGTTCCGACAAGAAACATGCCGCACAGACCGGTGAAGACCCTCTCGAGGAAGGCCTTCAGCAGCTTACATGGTTTGAGAGCTCCAAACAGGCAGTCAGAAGAGGTCTCCACAAGACATATGAGACTTTCGGTGAGGAAGTCGGCAACTCGATCACTTCAGGTGTTCCGGCTCTCTACCTTTTAGGCCTTCTTCCTTTCGCTGCTATAAACACATATATCAGCGCTACTGCAGTTGAAGGAACCACACAGGCACACGTTGTCATGTCCGTTATCGGCAGATCCGCATTCATAATCACTTTATTCCTGGCTCTGCTCATGTCCACTGTATATCACCTCATGAAGCACGGCACTCCCCACAAGAGAGTAATGAATAAAATCAACAGAAGCGTTGCTTACTTTGCGATACTCGGTGCTTACACACCGATCTGCATAAATCTTTTGAATCCAATTTCCGGTGCAGTCCTCTGGGCTTTGGAAGCTGCTATGGCCATAGCGGGTGTTCTCGTTACCGCACTTGCCTATCACACAAAAGTCGGCAAGGGATTCACGTATTTCATTTATGCAGCAATGGGCTGGGCCATCATATTCAGGATAGTCGAGTTCTATAAAAACACATCGCTTGTATGCTTCTGGCTTCTTTTGTCAGGTGCCATTGTTTACACTGTCGGCATCTTTTTTTCGCCCTCTTCGAGAAGATTCAAATTCTCGCACATGGTATGGCATTTCTTCTGCCTTGCAGGTGTAATACTCCACGTTCTTGGATTTGTTTATTTCTTCGGCTGATAAGTTTATATCTGATTTGAATTTTAGTTAATGAGGATGTCTTAAACGGCATCCTTTTTTCTTTACGCTTATTAGCATTTCCACCGTGCAAAAGATATAATTCTTTTATATGTTCCCGGAGGAGGTATACCTATGCGCAGTTTCAAAAGAGTTCTGGGGTTGGTCTTTGTCATCGCCATGATGATGACCGGTTTATCATTTTCTGTTTCAGCCGATAGGACTGTCGTAGAGACGGCGGTCTTTGCTGACCAGTATTCTTATAATCTTTATTCTGACGGCCTTTTGGAGGTAATAAGCAAATCAGATACGATAGATCTTGAAAAAATCAGCCAGACTTCCCTCGAAAAGGCCAAGTCCTTATCAGTGGATCTTTCGGGCAGCAATGAAGTATTTTTGTCCGTCAGTTGTTATAAGAGTTACTGTAATATAAACTCCTTTAAGTTTATATGCTCTGATAATCAGACTGTTTATGGCATTACGATAAAAGGTTTTTCAAAATTCACCGGTGCCGCAGGCAGCGTTATTCTTTCCGGGAAGAGTGATATCGGGTCTTTGACATTAAAAGAATCAAATGTCACTTCTTCGGATTTCCTGACGGGATTAAAAATCGAGGGCTTTGCGTTTTCCAACTGCAATTTGCTTGAAACCGTAACGGTAAGCGGAGATTTCGATGGCTGCGATATTACAAATTGCGATAAACTCACCAAGGTAGACCTCAGGGGTTGTACCAAGATGACTGAATGTAAGATCAATAAGAATAAAGAACTTGCAGAGTTATACTATCCTGATTCGTTACTCCTGATCCGTTCCTACGGTTGCATTAAAAATCCGAAACTGACTGATCTAAAGATCCCCGGTTCTGCTTATGAGATACAGGATGGTGCTTTTCAGGAGTCAGGATTGAAGTCTGTTACCATTTCTGACGGTGTTACAAGAATAGGATATTATTCTTTTGCCGGAACTCCTCTGGAGACAGTCAATATTTCTGCAACAGTAAACAGGATCGATGCCAAGGCTTTCTATGGATGTTCTTCTCTTAAGACGGTAAATTTCGGAGGAACTCAGGCTCTGTTTGAGAAGATATATGTTTCAAACAGCAACGAATCGGTTTATAAAATTTTCGGAGATGCGAAGATCAATTTTGATGAGACAAAGAAATCCGTATGGGCTCAGGGAGGAGACAAGTGGTTCTACTTTGATAATGCCGGATTAATGGTAACGGACTGGAAGTATATTAATGGAGCTTGGTATCTGTTCAGCCATTATGGTATCATGCTCAAGGACTGGCAGAAGTCAGGCAATACCTGGTATTACCTGGGCAGCGATGGTGCTATGAGGACCGGCTGGCAGTCAATAGGCGGTGTATGGTATTACTTTGGTTCTGACGGAATCATGAGACAGGACTGGCAGTCAATTAACGGCAAATGGTACTACCTGGGCAGTGATGGTTCCATGAGGACCGGCTGGCAGAACATAGGTGGTAAATGGTATTATTTTGAATCCTCAGGTGCAATGGTTACCGGCTGGAAGCAGAGCGGCGGCAACTGGTATTTCTTCAAGTCAGACGGTTCGATGGCAGCTGGAGAATACTGTAACGGTTATTGGCTCAATTCTTCCGGAACCTGGACATACCAGTACAAAGCCACTTGGACAAAGGATAGCAACGGCTGGTGGTTCGGCGATCAGACAGAGTGGTACGCCAAGAATCAATCGCTTAAGATCGACGGCAAAACTTACAACTTTAATGCCAGGGGTTACTGCACCAATCCGTAATTTGACCTTACAAGTTAATATCCGAACGAAGAGACCGTCACCGTACGGTCTCTTTTTCTTCCCGAAAACCTCATAAATGCACTTATAGTTGCATTTGAAGCATTTTCGGACCCCGGAATTGTTCAAAAATATAAAACCCGCACAATGGGGAATATTCCAAATTATTCAAATATACAAATCGGATTCACGCAGATACGATTTTTCTTGACCGGGGCACCACGTAATGTAAAATATCTTTAGCAAAATAAATGGCGCCCCGTATCACAGAGTTAAGTGATGTGGGGGTTTTTTAAAGAATAGGAGGATATGGAAATGCCAGAATTCTTAACAGGTCCGATTATTGCTGCAATTATTATAGTTGTAATCGTAATAATCATTATTATCTCCAGCTATGTAAAGGCACCGCCGGACAAAGCTTATATCATCTCAGGTCTCCGCAGGAACCCCAAGATCCTTATCGGTAGAGCAGGCCTCAAGATGCCCTTCTTCGAGAGAAAGGACGAGCTCCTTGTCAAGCAGATCTCGATCGACATCAAGACTGACGGATATGTACCTACAGCAGACTTCATCGGTGTCAACATCGACGCCGTCGCTAAGGTAAGGGTCATGAGCGAAGGCGAAGGCGTAAAGATCGCCATGAAGAACTTCCTCAACATGAAGGAACAGCAGATCAGTGATTCACTCGTTGATTCCCTCCAGGGTAACATGAGAGAGATCATCGGTACGATCACCTTAAAGGATCTCTGCAACGACAGAAAGAAGTTCGGTGACGAGGTTCAGCAGAAGGCTCAGGAAGACATGAAGCGCTTGGGTATCGAGATCATCTCCTGCAACGTTCAGCACGTAAC